>JALVST010000135.1 GCA_027024205.1 Flavobacteriales bacterium
TGCATCCAATTTACCGGCAAGAATAGGTCCCATATAAACGGCATCATTACTGTCATTGATTAAAATCAACCCGGCACTTTCTTGTGTGGCCGCTTGAGCTACCATTTGTGCATGCGCATAAGCATTAAAGGTTTTGAAGGTGTCATCGCTTGCGTTCAAAACCTTGGATACACCGTATTGAAATAAAATGTCTGCGTCGTCCAATCCGGCTCCTACGGCAATTACTTCTTGTCCGGTTTTATCGCCGTAAGCTTTGGCATAAGATGCCAATTCCTTGGCACTTTTGGCTACTTTTCCGTTTTGCTGTTCTGCATATATTAAAATTGACATAGTGATAATTTTTTTAGTTAAACATTAAATAACTTTGGCTTCGTTGTGTAACAAGTCGATTAATTCATCCAAATTGTCTTTATCGACTAATTTGATAGCGCCTTTGGGTGCCGGTTTTTCAAACTTATCGATTTTGGTTTTGGCCGTTGCTTCCACCGCCGGCAATACTTCCAAAGGTTTTTTACGTGCCATCATAATTCCGCGCATATTCGGGATACGCAGCTCTTCTTCTTTTACCAAACCTTTTTGTCCACCTATAATCAACGGGAGGGTAGTTTGGATATATTCTTTACCGCCGTCAATTTCACGGGCAACTTCAACCGTATTACCATCTTTCAGTTCCAACCCCATCACGGCATTGACAAATTTCTTACCGGTCATAGCAGCCACCAAACCGGGTACCATACCACCGTTATAATCCAAAGATTCTTTACCGGCGATAATCAAATCAAAATCATCGTGATTTTTGATGTATTCAGCTATTTGAACAGCCGTAAAATAACTGTCTTGCGGGTCGACATCAATGCGAACCGCTTTGTCGGCACCAATAGCCAAAACTTTACGGATAACCGGCTCTGTTTTAGCCGTTCCGACATTTAAAACAACCAATTCCGCACCGTTTTTTTCTTTTATTTGCATGGCTTTGGTCAAACCGAACTCATCGTGCGGATTAATTACGAATTGAATACCCGATTCATCAAATTTCGTGTTATTATCCGTAAAATTTATTTTTGAAGTAGTATCGGGCACACTACTCATTAAAAATAATATTTTCATAGGGTTTAAGTTTTTTTTAATAGGATTAAAATTCGCTACGAATTTACGATTTTATTTTCAATTTACTATGCGTGCATAATAAATTTTTTTATTTTTTAATTTAATTGGAATTTTTCGTCATATAATTTCTAACAAAATCTAAAAATTCTGTTATTTGTACAGAAGGCGGTGGCACGACGACCGACGAGAAATCCAAATGCCCGTTTCCAAAAAAATTTAATAAGTAATAAAAATTACAACATATTGAAAATATTTCGATTTTGATAGAAATATCTATGGTTAAAAACCAAAAAAGTGGTTAAAACGAAAAAAAACATCATTTAACATTTTTTTGTAACGGAATGCTTTTAAATTTGCAGTTTTAAAACAGTGGCAAATTTGTCCAAATTAATCACAATGAAAGAAAAAAGATTAAGAAAAGCGGCTCTGAAATATCATATGGAGCCACGGCCTGGAAAAATAGAGGTCGTTCCCACAAAAAAACACAGTACGCAGCGCGATTTATCATTGGCATACTCGCCCGGCGTAGCTATTCCATGTATGGAAATCCATAACAATCCCGATGATATTTACAAATATACAAACAAAGGCAATTTGGTAGCCGTTATTTCCAACGGAACAGCTGTTTTAGGTTTGGGAAATATCGGTGCAGCAGCCGGCAAACCCGTTATGGAAGGTAAAGGTTTGTTGTTTAAAATTTTTGCCGATATTGATGTGTTTGATATTGAAGTAAATACGGAAAATGTGGATGAGTTTATCGAAACCGTCAAAAAGATTGCGCCTACTTTCGGTGGCATCAACTTGGAAGATATCAAAGCGCCGGAAGCCTTTGAAATAGAAGAACGGTTAAAAAAAGAATTGGATATACCTGTGATGCACGATGATCAACACGGCACGGCAATTATTTCGGCAGCGGCATTGCTCAATGCCGTGGAATTGGCCGGAAAAAAAATGTCTGAAATAAAAGTGGTGGTCAACGGGGCTGGAGCCGCCGCTATTTCTTGTGCCAAGCTGTATGAGGCATTGGGTGTCAAACCGAAGAATTTGGTCATGCTGGACAGCAAAGGCGTTATTCGTAAAGACAGGGATAACTTGACCAAACAAAAAGCTCTTTTTGCGACGGACCGTGATATTCATACACTTGAAGAGGCTATGAAAGACGCCGATGTTTTTGTCGGTTTGTCAGTCGGAAATATTTTAAATGAAAAGCATCTGAAATCCATGGCAGATAATCCGATTGTTTTTGCTTTGGCTAATCCCACACCGGAAGTGGATTACAATTTTGCCAAAAGTATCCGGAAAGATATCATCATGGCAACCGGTCGTTCCGATTATCCCAACCAGGTCAACAATGTACTGGGTTTTCCTTTTATTTTCAGAGGCGCATTGGATGTCAGAGCTACGGCTATCAACGAAGAAATGAAATTGGCGGCTGTTTATGCATTGGCCGATTTGGCCAAAGAAATTGTTCCCGAACAGGTCAATATCGCTTATCATGAAAAACATCTGTCATTTGGCAGGGAATACATTATCCCCAAACCTTTTGACCCGCGACTAATTTACAAAATTCCACCGGCAATAGCCCGGGCGGCTATGGAAAGCGGCGTAGCCCGTCAGCCCATAGAAGATTTTAAAAAGTATGAAGAAGAATTGATAGAACGCCTCGGTATCGAAACCAAGCAAATTAGAATGATTACCAATTTGGCTAAAAAAGACCCAAAAAGAGTGGTATATCCGGAAGCCGATATGCCCGAAGTCTTAAAAGCCGCCTATGTGGCTTATGAAGAAGGGATTGCCCAGCCAATTTTATTGGGAAATAAAGAAGCGATTGAAGAGATAAAAAAAGAATTGGATTATGTGGAAGATTTACCGGTTATCGATGTTATTTCTTCCGATGCCAATGAAATGGTTGAAAAGTTTGCAGAAATTTTTTGGAAAAAACACCTACGAAAAGGCATTACGATGATTGAAGCCCGCAAATTGATGCGAAACCGTAATTATTTTGGTGCCATGATGGTAGAAACCGGTCAAGCCGATGCTATTATAACCGGCTATTCGCGTAGTTTCAGAACCATTTTTAAACCCATGATACAAGTTATCGGAAAACGTCCCGGCGTGGACAAAGTTTTTGCAACCACTTTATTGATCACTAAAAAAGGTCCTTTGTTTTTTACCGATTCGTCTATCGTAGTCAATCCGGATGTTAACGATATTGTCAATATGACCTCTATGATGACCGAAGTAGTTAAAATGTTTAGAATCAAGCCTAATATCGCTTTATTGTCGTTTTCAAGTTTCGGTTCTTCCAAAGACCCCGAAGCACAAAAGATGAAAAAAGCCGTTAAAATTCTGAAAGAAAAATATCCGGATTTGAGCATTGATGGTGAAATGCAGGCGGATTATGCTTTAAACAAAAAATTGTTAAAAGAATATTTTCCGTTTTCCGATTTAATCAACAAAAAAGTCAATACATTGATTTTTCCCAATCTCGATTCCGCTAACATTTCTTACCGGATGGTCAAAGAATTAACCGGGGCACAAATGGTCGGTCCCATTATGATGGGTATGAACAAGCCCGTTCATAATCTGCAAGTTGGCTCAACCTCCGATGAAATTGTCAATATGACCATTGTAGCGGTTATTGATGCACAGATGTATGAAAAACGCATGCGGTTGGAGAAGAAACAAAATGCTAAAAAATAGTATTCTTTTATTGTGTTGTTATAGACTTCTTTCATGATAAATTATTCAAAAAATATGAAAGATTATCACCATATTTCAGACCCAATTTTTTACGAAGTCTATACCGGGCCTTACGAAGACTATCCGGTGAAATATTCAGCACAGCTGCCGCTTCTTTGATATTTAAATTCAATTTTATGAGAGCGGCTAATTTCATGTCCCCCGGGGTCAATTCACCGGATATTTTGCGGAGTTTCGTATAAAAATTTTTGTTTACTTCTTCGAAGTACATTTTAAACGTTTCCCAGTCTTTTTCCAAATTCATATTTCTCTTTATCTGTCTTTGAAAAGAACGGATATGCTTGCGTAAAGATTCGTCGGCTTTCGGGTAAAACCGGGATAACTCTTTATCCATTTCCATCAAAAGTTTATTTTTTTGCAACATATTCATCGCATGCGTAATCAGTTGTTTTTTTTGATATTCGTTTTTTTCGCGGAGTTGAGCCCGAACGAGTTCGCTTTTTTCCAATTCCATTTCCATATGTTTCTGTTTCAATTTCCGCCGGTTTAAAACAAGCAACACGCTGATTAACAATAGAATAATCAATACGAGTAAAATCAAAAGTACAATACTCACAATCGTTTTTTGCTTGACTTTTAGAGCTTTGATTTCATTATCCCTGCGTAGTAGTTGTATCTCTTTTTCCCTTTTTTCTATTTCATATTTATTCTGAACGTTGACAATTTTTTCGGCCATTTGTAAATTAAAAATAGAATCGTTCAACGTCGTATAGCGTTTTTGATATTCCCACGCCTTTTTGTAATCGCCCTGTTGTGCATAGTAATCGGATAGAAGGGCATAAGCCTCTTTTTCTTTCATCTTATAAGAAGATTTTTTGGCAAAAGACATACCTTTTTTTAGCATTTTATATGCCCGAGAAAACTTGTTGAGTTTCATATAAAGACTAGCCAGATTCAAATATGTTTCCGAAAGATGTTTATAATCTTGAAAAGCTTCGAAGGTTTGGATAGCATGTAAAAAAGCCTGTTCCGCCGGCAGATAATCTCCTTTTTTCATTTTTATGATACCGGTGTTCAAAATCAATTCGGCAATATCTTTTTTATTTCCCAATACTTTTCTATACCGCAATGCTTGTGTATAATAATAGTAAGCTCTGTCCAAATTATTTTTTTTCTCGTGTATAACACCGATGTTTTGAAGACAACTGGCTATCCCGGCAGTATCCGATAATTGCTTTCTCATCGAAAGGGATTTCATTCTGTATGCCAAACTTTTGTCCAATTTATTCATCTTGGAATAAACAGCACCAATATTATTCAACACCATAGATTTATAGACCAATGCTTTTTCTTCCGGGAGATTGGGAATACTATCTTCTATGATTTGAAGAGAATGTAAATAATTGGATAAAGACTTTTCAAAATCTGCTATTCTCAGATATACGACTCCAAGCTGGTGATAAGCTCTGGCTTTTAGAGTAGGATTATGTATGTTTTGTGCTAATTTTAAAGCTTTCGTAAGGTATTGAACTGTCGTATCTATATGTGAAAATCTCAAATTTATTTCGGACAGATTCATATACGCATAATACAGTTCTACCGTATCATGCACCTTTTCTGCCGCCCGCTTTGCCCGTTCCGCCCAATAACGGGCATTTTTTGTATCACCCCGCTGAATATATTGCAAAGATAAATCATTGAATAATCGGGGTAATTCTTTAACGTCTTTCGATTTTATCAAACGGGTGATACTGTCATTTTCCCGGGCGGCAACTACACCGGATAAAATCATCCATAAAAGTAGATGTAAGAATGGACTTTTCATAAAAATGATACATTTTTTACAAAGATAACAAATCCACAAGGATTTGGTGGCTAAATGTTTTTACGAAAAAATATTATAAAAATATAATAAACTTTAAATCAACTAATTAAATATATACAGTTTAACAAATATCCACATAAAATCCACATCTATTTTACATTTTGTCTACATTATTTACCATTTATAAATTGCAAACCGGTTTAATGAAAATGTAGATTTGTATATTGATTTTTTAAAACCGGCATTATGAAAACAACAAAATTATTATTCAGCTTCTTTATGACATTGGTCAGCTTCGCATTGACGGCGCAAGTAGGTATCAACACGGACGGCAGCAATCCGGACAATTCCGCCATGCTGGATGTCAAAAGTACGGACAAGGGTATCTTAATACCCCGTATGACCCAAACCCAGCGCGATGCCATTGGCTCGCCGGCTACTGGGTTATTAATTTATCAAACCGACAATACGCCGGGGTACTATTACAACAGCGGTACGCCCGCTTCACCGGATTGGTTAAAATTGTCCGATCCGGAAACTTTATCAGGTTATTGGACAACCACGGGTAACGCAGGAACTACATCAGGTACTCATTTTATCGGAACAACCGATGCACAAGATTTGGATATACGCACCAACAATGTAACGCATGTCCGAATCACCACCAAAGGACAAATTGAAATATTAAATACAGGAAATTCCGTATTTATCGGTACAGAGGCTGGACAAAATGACGATTTATCCTATAATTCCAATTTTTTTGCCGGAAATCAAGCCGGATACTCCAATATATCGGGACATGATAATACGGCTTCGGGAAACAAAGCGCTTTATTATAATACTACCGGCAATTACAATACGGCAACGGGTAATGATGCGCTTTACTCCAATAGTACGGGAGAGAATAATGTTGCCACGGGTTACGAGGCATTAGCAACCAATACCGAAGGACGTGATAATACCGCAACCGGTTATAAATCATTACTTTCCAACACTACCGGTAATTATAACGCGGCAACCGGCAACGAAGCACTTTATTCCAACACTACCGGCTATTCCAATGTAGCTATGGGTGTAAGAGCATTGTATTCCAATACAGATAGAAATAATCTCGTAGCCGTAGGGGATTCCGCTTTATACAATAACGGAACTGGAGCCTCCAGTTGGGAGGCAACAAACAATACCGCCATTGGTTCCAAAGCTTTATTTGCTAATACAAGAGGTACTGCTAACACTGCCACCGGATATCAAGCCTTGTATTCCAATACTACGGGTAATTGGAATACGGCAAATGGCATGTATGCTCTTTACATAAACTCTACAGGAGCAGCCAATTCCGCATTCGGATCGGAGGCTTTATTCAGTAATTCAACCGGTAGCGGCAATACTGCTACCGGATCCAGCACTTTGTATCAAAATACTACAGGAGAGAATAATACCGCCACCGGTTCCGCTGCTTTATATTCAAACACTACGGGGAATAACAACACTGCCACCGGTGTTGAGGCTCTTATGTATAACCGTGGAGATAATAATGTTGCCAACGGATACCATGCGTTATGGGGAAACTTAACCGGTTATTCCAATGTGGCTGTTGGGGTAAAATCCTTATATCTCAATGCAAATAGGAGCAATCTGGTAGCCGTAGGCGATTCGGCTTTGTTTCATAACGGACAGGGAGCTTCGGGCAATTATGAAGCAAAATTCAATACAGCCATCGGTTCGAAGGCATTATACGCTAACACCACCGGTCTTGCCAACACTGCTACCGGTTATCAAACTTTGTATTCCAATACCACAGGTGTTTGGAATACGGCTAACGGTTTCCGGGCGTTATATAGTAACACGACAGGAGTAGCCAATTCCGCTTTTGGATTAGAAGCATTAGTCAATAACTCAACAGGTAATAGTAATACCGCTATCGGATACAACTCATTGTATCAAAATACCACAGGGGAAAACAATACGGCTACCGGGGAAGGCGCATTGTATTCTAACACTGCGGCGAATAACAACACTGCCACAGGCACTGAGGCTCTTTTTCATAACCGGGGAGACAATAATACAGCTATCGGATATTCTGCCTTGTGGAGTAACTTTACAGGGTACTCAAATGTTGCAGTAGGTGTTAAGGCATTAGTAAATAACTTATACAGGAGCAATCTCGTAGCCGTTGGCGATTCGGCTTTGTATCATAACGGACTGGGGGCTACGGCAATATATGAGGCTATTTGCAATACTGCCATCGGTTCTAAAACATTATATTCCAATACCAAAGGGTATAGAAATACTGCCGGTGGATTTGTCGCTCTTTACCATAATACGGAAGGAGACGAAAACACGGCTAACGGACACCGTGCACTTTATTTCAACAATACAGGAAATGGAAATACCGCTGTTGGAACTTTTGCACTTTCCAATAACACTACCGGGAACAATAATACTGCTGTCGGACGCTATGCATTTTTATATGGTACCAATTATAACAATTCAACCGCTATCGGTAATAATGCAGTTGTTACCGCCAGTAATCAAGTCCGTATCGGCAATAGCTCGGTTACCAGTATAGGCGGGTATGCCAATTGGACCAACCTGTCGGACGGGCGTTTTAAAACCGATGTACAGGAAAACGTGGTCGGGTTGCCTTTTATCATGAAATTACGCCCCGTTACATACCGCTTGGATATGGATGCCATTGCCCGCTTCAACAAAACCCCGGATAGTCTTCGGTTAAAAGATGCCGAACGCCAAAAAGCCGCCATGTTACAAACCGGCTTTATCGCACAAGAAGTGGAACAAGCCGCCAAATCACTCGGTTATGATTTCTCCGGCGTGGACAAACCTAAAAACAGCAACGACTACTACGGACTGCGCTATGCGGAATTTGTCGTCCCCTTGGTCAAAGCCGTACAAGAGCAACAGGAGATTATTGAACGCCAACAACATGAAATTGAACAGTTAAAAAAAGAATACGAAGCAAAACTGCAAGAACAACAAAATCAAATAGAAATTCTCAAACAACAAAACGTTGAATTGTTGCAATTACAAGAACGTATCAAAATTATTGAACAGAAATTAAACGACTAATAAAGAAAGGGAAATTGCTTTTTGAAAAAGAAAAAACGAAAGTCTTTAATAATCATAACATATTCAAGATGAAACGGGATACAAACATCCCTTTCAAAAATATTCTAATACCCTGCTTTTCTCAGGGAAAATACTTTAAAACCATGAAAAAAGTAACTTTCTTTGTAATAGCCACATTGTTTTCGGCTTTTACACTCCATGCGCAAGTAGGTATCAATACGGACGGCAGCAATCCGGACAATTCCGCCATGCTGGACGTCAAAAGTACGGACAAGGGTATCTTAATACCCCGTATGACCCAAACCCAGCGCGATGCCATCAGCTCGCCGGCTACGGGATTATTAATTTATCAAACCGACAATACGCCGGGGTACTATTACAACAGCGGTACGCCCGCTTCACCGGATTGGGTAAAATTGTCCGATCCGGAAACTTTATCAGGTTATTGGAAAACCACGGGTAACTCAGGAACTACATCAGGTACTCATTTTATAGGAACGACCGATGCACAAGATTTGGATATACGCACCAACAATGTAACGCATGTCCGAATCACCACCAAAGGACAAATTGAAACATTAAACACAGGTAATTCCGTATTTATCGGTATAGAGGCAGGACAAAATGACGATTTATCCAATAATTACAATTTTTTTGCCGGAAATCAATCCGGTTATTCCAACACATCGGGACATGATAATACGGCTGCGGGAAACAAAGCACTTTATTATAATACCACCGGTAATTACAATACGGCAACAGGTAATGATGCGCTTTACTCCAATAGTAAGGGAGAGAATAATGTTGCCACGGGTTACGAGGCATTAGCAACCAATACCGAAGGACGTGATAATACCGCAACCGGTTATAAATCATTACTTTCTAACACTACCGGAAATCATAATACGGCAACCGGCAACGAAGCACTTTATTCCAACACTACCGGCTATTCCAATGTAGCTATGGGTGTAAGAGCATTGTATTCCAATACAGATAGAAATAATCTCGTAGCCGTAGGGGATTCGGCATTGTATCATAATGGTGAAGGTGCCACTTCTGTTTATCATAGTCTGCATAACACGGCCATCGGATCTAAATCGTTGTTTGCCAATACCACAGGAAGTTACAATACCGCCACCGGACACAGAGCACTTTATTCCAACACCACCGGGAGTTATAACACCGCCACCGGATACAACGCACTGTATTCGAGCACTACGGGAGACTACAACGCCGCCTATGGAAGCTACGCACTGCTTTCCAACACAACAGGAAATTACAATACCGCCACCGGTCACCACGCCCTCCATCACAACACCACAGGAAGCTATAATGTTGCCTATGGAAGCCACGCACTGTTTTCCAATACAACGGCAAGTTATAATACGGCAACCGGACGGAGAGCGCTGTATTATAACACCACAGGCTCCCGGAATACCGCCTACGGATACCATACATTGTATTCCAACACCTCGGGAGACAGCAATATTGCTGCCGGCTATCATGCGCTCTATAACAATGTTTCGGGAAATGCTAATGTGGCTATTGGTACAGAAGCATTGTTTCACAACACCAACAGAAGCCAACTGGTGGCAGTGGGCTATCAGGCACTATATCATAATAGGATAGTGGCCGCTCCATCACCTGCCAGCGACTACAATACCGCTGTTGGATACCAGGCATTGTATTCCAACACCACAGGAGCTTTCAATACTGCCCACGGCTATCAGGCACTGTATTCAAACACCACGGGAACTGAGAATACTGCCCACGGCTATCAGGCACTGTATTCAAACACCACGGGAACTTATAATACCGCTAACGGAATTAACGCTCTCTCTTCCAATACTTCAGGTGATAATAACACCGCGATTGGATGGGCGGCGCTACGTCACAACACAACGGGACATGATAACACCGCTACAGGACTTTCCGCACTGGTTTACAACACCACGGGATTTGATAATACGGGTATAGGAAAGCGTGCATTACGTTCAAACACAACAGGATATTATAATACTGCCACCGGAAATCAAGCACTGTATTCCAACACCACAGGATATGGCAATACCGCCCACGGATATCAAGCCCTGTATTGGAACGCCACAGGAAATTATAATACTGCATTAGGATATCAGGCTTACTTTGCCCAGAGTAATCTCAACAACACCACGGCAATCGGCGCCTTTGCCGCCTCTACTGGCTTCAATAGCTCGAATTATGTTGTCATCGGAAACAGTTCCGTTTCCTGGATAGGCGGAAATGTTGCTTGGAGCGTGTTTAGTGACAAACGAGTAAAAAATAACATTCGTGAAAACGTGCCTGGGCTTGCGTTCATCACGCGGCTACGTCCTGTTACCTATCATTTGGATATTCATACAATGAACAATATGATTCATCGGGGGGACACACTGGTAGACAATATAGATTGGCCTGGTAAATACGATGTTGAGAACATTACCATGACAGGCTTTATTGCACAAGAAGTGGAACAGGCAGCCATAGAAGTGGACTACGACTTTAGCGGTGTGAACAAAACCGATAACGACCTGGGGATGTACAGCCTGAGTTATGCCCAATTTGTGGTGCCTCTTACCAAAGCCGTACAGGAATTAAACCAAAAACACGAAGATGAGGTTCAAGCACTGAAAACCACTATTGAAAATCAACAAAAGAAAATAGAAACACAAGAAATCAAATTGTTGCAACAAGCCAATGAATTACAAGAATTAAAAAATATGGTAAAACAATTAATGAGAGATAAAAATGGTAAATGATGCCGGTTCTCTTTATTGACGTAGCAGGGGCAAAAAAATTTTTGCCCCTGCTACTAATTTTTTTGCCCCTGAAATTATTTATTCATTCATTGACAATAAAAACTCTTCGTTGGTACGCGTATCTTCAATCCGTTCTTTGACAAATTGCATAGCTTCTACGGGATTCATATCGGCGAGGTAGCGGCGTAGTAACCACATACGTTGAATGGTTCTGTCGTCATGCAGGAGGTCGTCGCGGCGGGTACTGGAATTTTTGATATCGATAGCCGGATACAGACGGCGGTTGGCCAAGTTGCGATCCAATTGCAATTCCATATTACCGGTTCCTTTAAATTCTTCAAAGATAACTTCATCCATTTTAGAGCCTGTGTCAATCAGAGCCGTTGCTATAATGGTCAAAGAGCCGCCTTCTTTGATATTTCTGGCCGCACCGAAAAAACGTTTGGGTTTGTGCAGCGCATTGGAATCAACTCCTCCGGATAACACACGTCCGGACATGGGTTGAACGGTATTATAAGCCCTTGCCAAACGGGTAATGGAATCCAGTAAAATAACGACATCCATACCGCTTTCGACCATACGTTTGGCTTTCTCTATAACGATATTAGCTACTTTTACATGCCGTTCTGCAGATTCGTCAAAGGTGGATGCAATCACTTCACCGGTAACACTTTGTTTCATATCTGTTACTTCCTCGGGACGTTCGTCAATCAACAAAATAATTTGATATACTTCTGGGTGATTAGCTGCTATGGCATTGGCTAAATCTTTCAACAATATGGTTTTACCGGTTTTAGGTTGTGATACAATCATTGCCCGCTGACCTTTTCCGATAGGCGCAAACAAATCAACAATTCGGGTTGACAAGGTACTGTTTCTACCGGCAATGTTCAATTTTTCATCAGGAAACAACGGGGTTAAATGTTCAAAAGCTACCCTATCCCTTACTACTTCGGGGTCTTGATTATTAATTTTATATACTTTTAACAAAGGATAAAATTTTTCGCCTTCCTTGGGCGGACGCACCAAACCGTGGACGGTATCACCGGTTTTCAAGCCGAATAAACGGATTTGTGAAGGAGAGACGTAAATATCATCGGGCGAACTTAAATAATTAAAATCCGCCGAACGTAAAAAGCCGTAACCATCTTGTAAGATTTCCAAAACGCCTTCGGCTTCTATAATGCCGTCAAATTCAAATTCATCACGTTTGTTTTTTTGATGTTTTTGATGTTTTTGATTTTGACGGTTTGTCTGTTGTTTTTTGTTATGTTTGCCGTTTTGTTTTTCTCCTGTTTCTTCTTTTGCAACAGGTAAATTTTCTCCTTCGGTTTCCTTTTCCGGTACAACAACGGCTTCCGGTTTGTGTTTTTCAGAGATTTCTCCTGCAAACAATTCCGGTTGTTTTACCTCATTTTGTTGACTGTCGGTATCTTTTTGACGTCTTTTTCTCGGTCGTTTTTTACGGGTTTTTGTAGCTACCGATGTTTGTTCCCTTTCTTTTTCTTGTGAGGTTTTTTGGGCTTTTTCGGATTGCTTTTGTGAAGTTTCCTGGTTTTTTGCGGCTTGTTTTTTCTTGGGACGTCCGGGTCTTTTGGCAATCAATTCGTCTTTTTTTTCATCGAGATGTAATTGTTTTGCTTTTTCTTTAACCTCTTCGGGATGATCCGCTTGAAAATCGAGAATTTTGTAAATCAATTCCATTTTTTTCAAATGGTAATATTTTTTAATCCCAATGGTTTTGGCTATCTCTTGTAGCGCAACCAATTTCAACTGTTTTAATGATTCAATATCAAACATATTTGATCTTATATTTTGTTTTTTTGATTTTAATTTTTTAAAATAATTTTACAATATGTAAGCAAAATGAGAGATTACAATTTTTATAAAATAGCAAAGGATAACATTAAGTTGCAGAAAAGTAATTATAATGCAATAATAGTAATTTTTTTTTATTCCGAAACTATTTTGTATTATTTTTGTTGAAAAATAAGAAAAATGCTCCAACGAATTCAAACAGTTTATTTGTTTTTAAGCTTTTTAGCTATGCTTTTTTATACGTATTCGGCTTATTTTGAGCTGTTTCCTCTCATCCCTATATTTGGTATAGCTGCGGCTACGATGACATTATTGATATTTATCAATATTTTTTTGTATAAAAACAGAAAATGGCAAGTCAAAATAAATAATTTGCTTATCTTTGTATTAATAGTTCTTTTGGGTTTATCTGGTTACCATGCCGGGTTATTATCCGGAGAAAAATCTTTTTCCGAGAAGGATATTGAGTTATTAATCCCTGTCATTTCTATCGTTTTTTTACTTATCGCCAATAAGTATATCAAACGGGACGAAAAACTCGTAAAATCCGTAGACAGGATCAGGTAAACACAAAAATCTTTAATTAAAAAGCCGTTGTAATGTTGCAACGGCTTTTCTTTTGTTGAAAGTTCATAATGTTTATAAAGTTCGTAATGTTGCAGGACCTGTTAGGTTTCCAAAAACTGATGGTCTAAATTAAGATAAACCGTTGTAAATCAACGTTAAAAGTAGGATGGTATAATACCATCGGGGGCACTGACCCCGACGGAGCAAGTATCAAGTAAGCGCAATACTCATAATAAAATCTTATCTTTGGGTGGAAATATATTCGTGCATTTATGGCAAAGAAATTTTCGAATGAAATTTTGATATACTATTGTGAATAAATAAATCATAAAAATTATGTTTGATAAAATCATAAAAGGAATTTTAATAGTTGGTTTTTTTGCCATTAATTTTTACTTGTTTTATTCTTATAAATATAAAAATGAAAAGTGGCTAAATGATGCCATTTGTAAGTTTGCAAAACATGAAGTGAAAAGTAAAGTAATCAAAGAAGCAGGTCACGGAAGATACCAATGGTTAATGGTTAATGATTCAACACGTTATTATTACCAAGTTTCAAAAGTAATTGTCAGTTCTTTTAAATACAATTCAATAGATGTTGGCGATTCTATTGTCAAAGAAGCTAATTCAAATAAAATTACTGTTTACAGAGGCGATAAGAAAGCGATCTATATATTAAGGTGTGAAGATTAGTATCTAGTTACAGGACCTTGTATGTATTAGATGGTTAAAATACTATAACTTAAACCCGGCGCTTGGGTACACTTTTGCTCCTACGTCGCAAAACCACTCAGCGACCTGCTTTTCAATTCCTCATTTCCTCAAATTAAAAGCAGAAATACAGTATGAAATAAAATACAATCATCAAAACACAAATTAATTAATGAAGCACAAAAAATCCTCAATTCCTCAAAATATTAACTAACTTTGCAAAAAACATAAACAAATCATAATGCCTAAAACCATTTACATCTTATTAATATTCACATTGTTTTCTTCGAGTTTACTGTTCGGACAAAATCCCGAACTGGCCAAGAAATATCTGGAACAAGGTGATTTGGATAAAGCGGCTTACGAATATAAATTATTGGTTGATAAGTTTTCTTATAATGATAGCTATCTGTTCAGTTTGATAAAAATTTATCAATCCCAATCAAAGTTTGAGCTTGTTAACGAGCTCCTTAAAAAAAGAAAAAGCAAACAAAAACCGCAATATTTGGTATATTGGGGATACAATTATCAATTACAAAAAGACACGGTAACAGCCCGGAAATATTATCAAAAAGCCATTAAATCGGTTGAAAAAACACCGTATCGTGCGTATGCGGTCGGGCAAGCTTTTAAGCAATTATATTTGCTCGACAAGGCCCTAAAAACTTATCAAATGGCCATTAAACAAGGTAAAAACGCCAATTATTTGATGCAAATAGCCCAAATTTATGCCGAAAAAAACGATATCCCCAATATGATGAAAAGTTTTTTGGATTTGCTCAAAAAAGAACCGAAATATGAATCGCAAGTCAAATATTATCTCACCCGGAGCATTACACAAGACCCTGAAAATGAGGCAAATAACGTGCTTAAAAATCAATTAATAGAACGCATTAAATCCACACATGATGTTCGTTGGTACCGCTTATTGCAATGGCTTTATACACAACAACGTGAATATAAAAAAGCTTTTTTTCAACTCAAAAGTCTATACCGTAAAAATGAAGCGGACATCAGTGAAATTTTCCATTTGGCACGGACTGCCGTTTACAATAAAAAAACGGAAGATGCCAAAGCTATTTACAATTTTTTGGCCGGCCAAACGAAAAAAACCGGATACGCCGAAATGGCCAAATTGGAATTGTTGAAATTGGATTTAAAAGAAATTTTAAACCCGGAACAAAAGCAGAAAATTGCCCTGAAATTTGAAACCTATCTGAAAGAAAATTGGTCACCCAAAAATCAAATCGATTTAAAAATTGCTTATGCAGATTTTTTGGCCTTTCATCTTGACCAACCCGGTAAAGCATTAGAAATTTTATCCGGTTTGGAACGAAAAACTTTCAGTAAAAAACAACAAGCGGCTATTATTTTAAAAAAGGGCGATATTTTATTGCTTCAAGAGGATTTTAATCAAGCTTTGATTCTTTACACGCAAGTGCAATTGGATTTTCCCAATAACCCGACAGGACACAAAGCCACCTTTGATATAGCCCGTGCTTCTTTTTTTCAAGGCGATATAGATTGGGCACATACACAACTCAAAGTCATCAAATCCGTATCCGATGATTTAATTGCCAATGATGCCATTGAAATGGATTTGACAATCATAAACAATATAGAAGAAGGTGACACGCTTTATACCGGGTTGAAAAAACTGGCACGTGCTAAATTCGAGATTTTTCGTAAAAAACCTCAAACCGCCCTGAAAATTCTCGATACGATAAGCAGGAATTTTAAAGGCCAACTTGTCTATGACGATGCTTTGATGCTTTCCGGCAAACTTTTGGAACAGTCCGGACAATACCAAGCAGCTCTCAAAAAATATCAAACTGTTTTGGATAACCGCACCGAAGATTTGCTCAAAGACGATGCCCTGTTCAGAATGGCTATGATTTACGAACAAACCGGCGAAGAAGAAAAAGCTAAAAAGTTGTTCAAAAAAATCATCATGGAATATCCCGGTAGTTTCTGGTATGTCGATGCCCGCAAACATTATAGACGTCTGCGGGGTGACAAATTGGACGATAATAATTTATAAAACTTGATATTCAACAGATTAAATATCAAAAGCGTCGTCATCCACTTCCATATCGATACCGCCTACCACATAAGAGGTAATTTCGGTTTCTTGCGGCAATACTTCCACGGCATCGTTACGTAACCAGTGATTCATCCAACTGAGAGGATTTTTGGATTCTTCATAGATAGGTTTTAACCCGATAGCTTGTAAACGGTTATTAGTCAACCATTTCATATATTGAATAAGAAGTTTGTCGTTTAATCCGATTATGGAACCGTCTTTAAACAAATATTCCGCCCAGCGCATTTCCTGTTCGGCAGCATCTCTATAAAGTTGATAAACTTCATCATCTAAACCGCGGATAATTTCAGAAAATTCTTCATCTTTATTCGACCTTAAATCACGAATTATCCGTTGGGTCATTTTGAGATGCTCGTTTTCATCACGGGCTATAAACTTGATAATCTTTGCATTACCTTCCATTTTTTTGTTTTCGGCAAAACTGAACGCACATGCAAAAGATACATAAAAACGGACGCCTTCGAGGATATTAACCGATACCAACGCCAAATACAAATCTTTTTTCAACTGTTCCAGAGTCACGGGTTCGTCAGACGTCATTCCCAATTCCTGAGCTTGATATTTGATGAGATTTTGATAAAAATTATTATAATATTCTGTCACGGAACCCGCCCGTTCTTCAATCATTTTATTATCCATTATTTCGTCAAAAATTTTGGTTGGGTCGGGGTAAACATTTTTGATGATATAAGAATACGACATGGAGTGAATGGTTTCAAAAAAATCCCAAATAATGATAGCTTCTTCCACTTCGGGTAGGGTTACGGCTTGGCCGAATGTCAAAAAAGGAGAACGGCCTTGCACACTATCCAAAAGGATTTGGTATTTGAGATTTTCGGTAAAAATAAACTTTTCATAATCGGTCAATTCGGCAAAATCATTGACATCCTTAATCAAAGAAACTTCTTCGGGACGCCAGAAAAAACCGAGCATTTTTTGGGACAATTCTTCATAAAACGGATATTTTTGAACATCATAACGTTGTAAATTACGGCCTTTACCGAAAAACATTTTCTGTTCAGTAAAATCGATTTTACAATTGTCATAAATGGAAGGTATAAACTTATCACTAGTGCAGTTGTCAATTTTTTTCATAGTTGTCCGGATTTATTTTGTGGGTATAAAATTACGTTTTTTTTGTTATAACAAAAAATTTTACAGTACCATAGTCAAAGCCAGAATACTGACTTTGGAATGCGGGATGGTGTTTAAAATGGTTTCGGCACAGGCTTCTACGGTGGCGCCGGTGGTAATCACATCATCTATAATTACAAAATGTTTTCCGGTATAATTTGTGGCTTGGAGTATCCGGAAAGCGTTTTTGACATTTTCACGGCGTTGTAAAGCATTCTTTTTGGTTTGTGATTCGGTATATATTTGTCTTATTAAAATTTTTTCAGAATATGGAACACTAAAAAAGTTTTCTAAGTTTCTTCCGAATTCCGTCATTTGGTTATAACCGCGCCAGCGTTGTTTTTTTGGATGCAACGGCACGGGAACGATATAATCCACACCGGTAAAAAAACCGGGATTGGACAGATAATCCAAAGCCGTTTGAGCAAAAAAATTGCCTATTTCGGGATGGTTATTATATTTTAAATTGTGTATCAATTCTTGTATAACACCGGACTTATCAAACAAATACAAAGCGGTTGCTCTTTCAATGTTTACAATAGCGGATAACTTTTCATAAACCGGATTACCATTGAGATAATCAAAGCCTGTCAAATGCAGATCCGCTTGACAAACATGACAAATCTCCCGTTCACTGTCTTGCAAAAGCTTATTGCAACTCAAACAAAAACGAGGATACAAAATGTTTAAAACATCTTTGTATCCCCGTTTTAAATATTTTAGCGGAAACATTGATTTAATCAAGATTCTTGTTTGTTTTGTTCAAGCACTTCGTAGATTTTAGTTTCCAATTCTTCCATTAATTCGGGATTGTCTTCAATAATACTTTTAACGGCATCACGTCCTTGTCCGAGTTTGGTATCGCCGTAACTAAACCACGAGCCGCTTTTTTTGATAATATCAAATTCGACTGCTTTATCCAAAATTTCACCGACTTTGGAGATACCTTTACCATACATGATATCAAATTCGGCAACCTTAAACGGTGGTGCCACTTTATTTTTAACCACTTTGACACGGGTTTTATTTCCAATAACGTTTCCATTAGCGTCTTTGATAGCCGTGGATTTACGTACATCCAGTCGTTGCGATGCATAAAATTTAAGGGCATTACCTCCGGTCGTTGTTTCCGGGTTACCGAACATAACACCGATTTTTTCACGTAACTGATTGATAAAAATGACTGTTGAATTTGTTTTTGATATGGACGAGGTCAATTTTCGCAATGCTTGTGACATCAAACGGGCATGCAGTCCCATTTTGGAATCGCCCATTTCGCCTTCAATTTCACTTTTTGGAGTCAAAGCTGCAACCGAATCGACCACTACGATATCGATAGCACCGGAACGGATGAGATTATCGACAATTTCGAGGGCTTGTTCGCCGTGATCCGGTTGGGAAATAATCAAATTTTCCACATCAACACCCAAATTTTGGGCATAATATCGATCAAAAGCGTGTTCGGCATCGATAAAGGCGGCGATACCGCCTTTTTTTTGGGCTTCGGCAATGGCATGCAAGGCCAAAGTTGTTTTCCCGGAAGATTCCGGTCCGAATATTTCAATCACCCGCCCGCGTGGATAACCCCCAACGCCCAAAGCTATATCCAAACCCAAAGAGCCGGAAGGAATCACATCAACTTCTTCAACCGGAGCGTCACCCATTTTCATCACAGTACCCTTGCCATAAGCCTTATCCAGTTTGTCAAGTGTTAATTTCAAGGCTTTTAACTTTGCTTCTTTTTCAGATTGTCCTTTTTTATCTGTCATTTTTTTTGCCATAAATATCTTTTTAATAAACGTTTATACAGTCATTATGTCTTTTTCTTTCTTTTCCAAGTGTTTATCGACTTCTTCGATGTATTTATCGGTCAATTTTTGAATTTTTTCATGTGCCATTTTGGATTCGTCTTCGGATATTTCTTTGTCTTTTTCCATTTTTTTAATATCATTATTTGCATCTTTACGGATATTGCGAATACTGACTTTGGCTATTTCAGCTTCTTCTTTGGCCTGTTTAACCAGTTTTTTACGGCGTTCTTCGGTCAAAGGCGGAATGTTAATAATTACCATCTCTCCGTTGTTACTGGGGGCAAACCCCAAATTGGCATTAATAATAGCCCGCTCAATGACCGGCAACATTTTCTTCTCCCAAGGTTGGATAATTAGTGTTTGGGCATCACGAACCGAAACATTTGCTACTTGGGATAAAGGGGTCGGCGTACCGTAATAATCCACCGTAACGGTAGCCAACATCTGTGGAGAAGCCTTGCCGGCTCTAATACTTTTCAATTCAAATTCCAGATGCTTGATACTTTTTTGCATATGTTCTTCTGCTTCGTCGTATATAAAATTAAGTTCTTCACTCATAATTTTAATTTTTTGTCATCATTCAAAATTACGATTTTTTTGGTGATTGGCAAAAATTGTGTCTTAAATTCTGCTAAATGAGAATTTTTTTGTTTCTATAAGTAACTTCGTTTTTTGATTACCATTTCGAACGTTACTTGTCATTTCTAATCTTATGAAAGCCAGGAGAGAAATCTAATTTTACTTATGATTCTTTTTGACATTATAGATTTCTCCGTCGTTCCCCTTTCGAAATGACAGGTGATTGTCACTGCGAACATCGTGAGAAATCTTATTTAAATTATTTCTTTCCCTCATCTCTTATCTTTTTAAATATAAATTTCACCAATAAACCTATAATATCTTGGTATGATTTTGGTTATTGCAGTTATGGAAATATTGTGTATTTTTGCAGCGAATTAAAATAATCATTAAAACCAAATAATTATGCCAGTAGTAGTTACGGATCAAACTTTTGAAGATGTTGTCTTAAAATCGGATAAACCAGTTATCGTCGATTTTTGGGCGGTATGGTGTGGTCCTTGTAGAATGATTGCACCCGTTATGGATCAATTGGAAAAAAAATACGGTGACAAGATTGTCGTTGCCAAAGTAGATGTTGACAAAGAACAAAAATACGCTGCTCAATATGGCGTGCGTAATATCCCGACTGTTTTAGTTTTTCAAAACGGTGAAGCTATTGGTCGTCAAGTCGGTGTAGCCCCTTTTGAAGTATTTGATAAAGCTATCGGACAGTTGGTTGATGAAGCTTAATATCTTTTTATTTTTTTTTCGAATCAGCCGGAACAATAAACCGGCTGATTTTTTTTTAATATTCGTTGTTTGAACAAATGATATATTTTATTTTAATGTAAAAATTACTACAAGTGTTTCTATACTTGTTACTTGATATAAAACCTTTCAGTCCAGGTTACCGAGCCTGTCAAAATATCCACTTTTAACTTTCAACAAAAATATGAGTCTTCAACAAGAAATAGCCAAACGCCGCACTTTCGGTATCATCTCACACCCTGATGCCGGAAAAACCACGCTTACTGAGAAGTTATTGCTTTTCGGTGGTGCCATTCAAGAAGCCGGTGCCGTTAAATCCAATAAAATAAAAAAAACGGCTACTTCCGACTTTATGGAAATAGAAAAACAACGGGGTATTTCTGTTGCCACATCGGTATTGGCGTTTTATTATAAAGGTAAGAAAATCAACATTTTGGATACTCCCGGCCATAAAGATTTTGCCGAAGATACTTACCGGACACTGACAGCTGTTGATAGTGTGATTGTTGTCATTGATGTTGCCAAAGGGGTTGAAGAACAAACAGAAAAACTGGTACAAGTCTGCCGGATGCGTAACATTCCTATGATAGTGTTTGTCAACAAATTGGACCGGGAAGGAAAAGATGCCTTTGACCTACTTGATGAAATAGAACAAAAACTAGGACTCACGGTTACCCCCTTAAGTTTTCCTATCGGAATGGGTAGTGATTTTAAAGGCGTTTTCAATATTTGGGAACAAAAAGTCAAATTATATTCCGGTCATGACAAGCAACGTATTTCCGAATCGGAAGAAATCAATGATATAGAAGATCCACGGTTATTGGAATTATTGGGCGATACAACGGTCTCGGAACTCAAAGACAATTTGGAATTGGTCGCTGGCGTTTATAATCCTTTTGACCGGGAACAATATCTCAACGGCAATTTACAACCGGTATTTTTCGGTTCGGCATTAAACAATTTCGGGGTACAAGAACTGTTGGATTGTTTTGTTGAAATAGCCCCGCCACCCCAACCCAAAGAATCTGATGTCCGTATTGTCTATCCCGACGAGCCTGCAATGACCGGCTTTGTGTTTAAAATTCACGCTAATTTGGACCCGAAACACCGCGACCGGTTGGCATTTGTCAAAATCGTTTCAGGCACATTCAAACGCAATACCCCTTACTTTCATACACGGTTAAAAAAAACGCTGAAATTTTCAAGTCCCAATACCTTTTTTGCACAAAAAAAGCAAGTGGTTGATGAAAGTTTTCCCGGAGACATTGTCGGGCTGCATGACACTGGAAATTTTAAAATAGGTGATACGCTTACCGAAGGAGAAATGTTGCAATTCAAAGGCATACCAAGTTTTTCACCCGAACATTTTCGTTATATCAACAATGCTGATCCTATGAAATCCAAACAATTGGCCAAAGGTATCGACCAATTGATGGATGAAGGGGTTGCACAACTGTTTACATTGGATCTCAACGGGAGAAAAGTAATTGGGACCGTAGGAGCACTGCAATACGATGTCATTCAATACCGCTTGGAATACGAATACGGCGCTAAATGTACCTATGAACCACTCAATGTGTATAAAGCTTTCTGGGTGGAACCGGAAGACGAAAACAACGATGAATATAAAGAATTTAAACGGGTCAAACAACGTTATTTGGCCAAAGATAAATACGGTAAACAAGTCTTTTTGGCCGATTCACCGTTTTCATACGAAATGACCAAGAGTAAATATCCGACAGTCAAATTGCATGAAAAGTCGGAGTTTTAAATTATTGATATTCAAGATTTTTTTACAAACAAATAATACAAATTGACCAAACTGATAAAAGCGTTACTTATTATAACAGGATAAGAATTCAGCATGTATCCGTAAATGACAAACAATAAACAAGCAATTGTATTGATGATTCGTAATTTTTTTATGTCTTTCATCAAGAAAGAAATCATTAAGATTGCCATTGCGGCGTAACCGGTCCATTCCGTTATATTTTCATTCATATTATCAAAAATTAAAAAGGCTGACAAAGATACGATTTTGATTCTAAGAATTGCTACAAATTTAACTGAAATTGTTTTGGTTATAAGATTTAAAATTGCGCACATATCTTATTAATAATACCCCACAGAATCAAACATCAACATAAAAATATAAAAAAATACATATTCTCGTTTTTTTTCATAATAAATAAATTTTTTTTAATAAATCTTGTTAAATTCAATATAAAATCTAATAATAAGTTATTTTTATTGTATTATTGTTATTTCCTTTTCCTAATTTCGTAAAAATTTTACACATGTTAAGCAAACAAACATTTATAAAAAATAAATTTTTAGTTCTCGGTTTAATTCTTTTAAAATTAACAGGATACAGACAAATATCGGTAAATGCAAAAAATGTAAAAAAAGCCGGATTTCATCATTTTGACGAGGTTAAAACCATTTTTGTTTTACCACAAATATATAGCAAAGCGACATATGATAGCATATTGGAATCAAGTTGGCATTTAACACCGTACGAAATTGTAAACAATAAAGACTTCCATTACTCGAATTTTATAGGAGATGAACATATTTTTGTTCAAATCAGCGCCTATAAAACGGGAAAAGACAAAAAGGGAAAAAAAGCAAATAAATTACGTAGTCATAGTTTTATTGAGTTTTATACTTACAATTATCATAGATTGGATAATATGTTAAAAGACTTTTACAAAAGAAGGATAAAAACGACGACCAGAGCCGAGATTTTTGCAGAAAATAAAATTGTCATAACTCAAATACTTCTTTATCCTACAAGTGAATTTGATTCATTCATGTCAAAATACGATTATAAAGCCATAAAAAAATATTTATCCGGACATATGGCATTTTACAACTTTCAACCGGGATTTTTAAAGAATTATTTCCAAAAAGTAGAAGATTTAATTAAAAAAGAACAAAAGTATTGGATACGTAAAAAAGAATATTTACCGGAAATAAAAAATTTAAGCCGGCAAACCCTATATATTCCGGAATATGTAGCACGAGTTTATAATCCGTCAAACGGAACTTTCAGTCAACCGGATAAAGCCTTTATTGACAATATCTTTAAAAATTACAGATATAATTACCAATTAATTGATATAGACGATTTAAACAAAATAATTATGAATAACGAACAGGTTTATTATCTACAGTTTATAAGATTGAATAGAGACCGTTTTTTAGCAATTGTCAATGCCCAAACGGGAGAAATCATTTACAGAAGCTTCGAACCCGTTATTTCGGATTATAACTTGGATGCTTCTTTTATCAACGAATTAAATACCATCATTGATACACAAGATAACTGAAAAATTCCATTATCTCTACGAAATTTAAAAATTAGCCCGAAACCATTGGTAAATCTAGTGTCAAGTCAAGTGTATTATGACGCATGAGTCGAAGTTATTTTTGTGGAGAGCAAGGCATAAAATTTTCAGCATAGCCGTAGCTATGGTTAAAATTTTAAACGCAGCTATCTGCAAAAAGAACGAGTGCTTGGTATGTTAATAATATGCTTGACATGACACTAGTTACAAATTTACGTTTGAATACTATCATTTTCTTCTTTTCCTTTATTTTAAAAACGCAAGATAATACGGCTCAGGTCGGTTCTTAGAAATTCTCTTATAGTTCAAGCAACTATATCAAGGTATCAAGTTGTTTCCGGGTGAAAGCGTATGGAAAAGAATTGTTGTCAAAAAATTAACTGTAATATGGAAACCGGATTGTTTAATTGAATAGCAAACAACGAACATTTCTTTGGCAAGTATCTATGTAAAAACGCCGGATTTAGAAATTTTTAGAACACTAAGATATTATAAATTCAATTTATCCCACGATTAATGAAATTATAAAAAAGATAAAAAAAAAAGAAATGTATTT
>JALVST010000136.1 GCA_027024205.1 Flavobacteriales bacterium
ATTTTTAAATGGTATATTTGCTGAGCTTTGCATACCTAAAGATACAAAATCTTTAGGAACGGGGGAAGAAATTCTCCCGTTTTTTTTACAAAAAACAAAAAAAGGCTGCCCTTTTGAGACAGTCTCGTTTATCTTCTGTTTTTACGTTTGTATTCGTAATCTTTGCGTTCCAGTTCGTATTGCCGTTTGACGGCTTTTTTGAATTCGTTAAACAAACTGTGAACGGCTTTTAAAATATCTCTATCTTCTTCGGCTATCAGCACCTTTTTACTTTTCAAATCAATGGCGGCACTGACCGTATAGGTTTTAGCCGATTTGTTGATAATGACTTCCAAGGTTAAATCTTTACCGTATTTTTTAAAGAGATTTTGAAAAAAAGTCAATTTTTCATGACAAATTTCTTCTACTTCCTTACGGAAAGGTAATTCAACCTCTTTTAAATTTTTAATGATAAGTTTTACCATATATTTGTTTTATGCGTTTAATGATTTTTCCAATTTTTTAAGTTCCCAACCTAATGATATTGCCATTAGACCGGTTACAAAGATAGCAAAACTTACCAAATAAACTGCACTAAACATACCGATGATGGGACTTAAGATTGTGAAGAATGCTAAAAATAAAACTAGCATACCGCCAATCAGTGTCCACCACCACTTTTTAATACCCATATCTTTCATTAAAATAGATAAACTGATACGGGAAACACCGATAAATGTAAACCAAAATCCCAAGTATAATACCAATGCCTCTGCGGCTATATCAGGTTGAAATAAAAGATAAGCGCCTAATGCAATTTCAAGTAAACCTGTCATCAGATACCACAACCATGCATGCAATACCTTACGGTTTCTAACGCCGAAAACAAAATTTGTTCCGCCGTAAACAAAAAGACTCCACCCGAATAGTACGGCTAATCCGGTAAAAGTTGCAACCGGAAAAATGATCATCATTAAGGCGGCTACTACCAATAATATTCCCGTTAAAACCGGTAGCCACCAGTGGTTAATTCTTGCTTGTATTTTATATACTGTTTCCATAATTTTTTGATTTTTAAATTAATACCGTTATGATGTGCACAACAAATATTCCAAACAACAAAAAGCGTCAAAATGTCCAAAGTCTCTGCCCTTTTGACGGCATTAACTTGCCTTTTGACGCTTTTTGTTCCGGATTTCCGATTTGTCGATTCTATATTTTGAACAAAATTTATTCTGCCGGTGGAAAAAAATTTCGTTGTGCCGCTTCGCGGTCAAGCATAAACAAGCCACTGCCTTGACCGCCTACCAATTTCAGTTGGGCTAACAAATCCGATACGGTTGCTTCTTCTTCAACTTGTTCATCTACAAACCATTGTAAAAAGTTTGCGGTCGCGTGATCGTGTTCTTCCAAGGCTAAACTCATCAATTCGTTGATAGAACGGGTAACTTCTTGTTCGTGTTTTAGCACTTCTTTATAAACATCAATGATATTTTCCCATTGATGCGGCGGTGCTTTCACGGTTTCCAATTTGACCTTTCCACCGCGTTCCAGCAGGTAATCATACATTTTAAGAGCGTGAAATTGTTCTTCTTCATATTGGACACGCATCCAGTTGGCAAAACCTATCAAACTGATATCTTGCAGGTAAGCAGACATGGATAGATATAAATAGGCGGAATAAAATTCAGCGTTAATTTGATTGTTTAAAGCTTTTTCAATTTTTTTTGATAACATATATATTAAGATGTTTATTTGTAACAAAGTTACGGTTTTTTTATTAAAGTAGGTCACTGAGTGGTGCGCCCGGCATCCATCGGGAGAATTGTATCGAAGTGACCGGTATTTTTTTGAGGAATCGGTTTAGCGAAAAGTTGAAAGTAGAGACGAAATGCATTTCATCTCGTAACGACAAAATGTTAAGTATGTTATTTTTTTGTAATATTTTGTTTTTTTTTGATGATTATTCATTGTTTCATGCTACAATTTAATTATGTATTAGCATCCGGCACTTAGCATTATCCATTTTTTACAGCATTACCCTATAAGATTCCAAAATCCCGTTTCTTTAATCTGTTTTTGTAAAAAATAACGTAAGTTTTCATGTCCGGGTTTGGTTAAATTGATGTCGTCTTTCAAGATTTTATAAGCATAATGCCGGGCGGTTCGCATTAAAGCCCCGTCTTTAACAATATCGGCGATACGGAAACGCATGATGCCGCTTTGTTGGGTGCCAAGAATGTTTCCGGGCCCTCGAAGTTTTAAATCCACTTCGGCAATTTTAAATCCGTCGTTGGTACTAGTCATCGTTTCTAAACGGATACGGGCTTCGTGTGATAATTTATAATCGGTCATTAATATACAATAAGATTGTTTGGCACCACGACCAACCCTTCCACGAAGCTGGTGCAACTGTGACAACCCGAAGCGTTCGGCACTTTCTATCAACATAATGGAAGCATTAGGGACATCGACCCCAACTTCTATGACTGTTGTTGCTACTAAAACCTGCGTTTGATTGCTTTTAAATTTTTGCATCTCGGCTTCCTTTTCATCCGATTTCATTTTGCCGTGTACCATTCCGGTTCTGATGCCGGTGCCTTCAAAAAATTTTTTGATTTTTTCATAATTATCGGTCAAATTTTGGTAGTCTAATACCTCGCTTTCTTCGATCAACGGAAAAACCACATAAGCCTGACGGCCTTTGTAGATTTCATTTTTGATAAATTCAAAAACTTTGAGTTTGTCTTTTCTATATCTATGAATGGTTTTGACGGGTTTACGTCCCGGGGGCAGTTCGTCTATGATGGATATATCCAAGTCGCCGTAATGTGTCATAGCCAAAGTACGGGGGATGGGTGTAGCGGTCATGACTAATATATGTGGCGGAATCTGGTTTTTTTGCCACATTTTTGCTCTTTGAGCCACGCCGAACCGGTGTTGTTCATCAATGATAGCGATACCGAGATTTTTAAATTTTACCACATCTTCGAGAACGGCGTGTGTGCCTACCAAGATATGTAAATTGCCGTTTATGAGATTCTCAGCAATTTCATTTCGTTCTTTTTTCTTGGTTGAACCGGTTAATAGCTTGATATTCAAGCCAATTCTCTCAGCAAATGCTTTTAAACCTTTGTAATGCTGTTGTGCCAAAATTTCAGTCGGGGCAATCATGGAAGCTTGATAACCATTGTCGATTGCCATTAGCATGGACAGTAGTGCTACTATGGTTTTACCGCTACCGACATCTCCTTGCAATAAACGGTTCATTTGAGCCCCGCTTTTGACATCTTTGCGTATTTCCTTAACAACGCGTTTTTGGGCAGCTGTTAGTTCAAATGGTAAAACTTCTTTATAAAATTTGTTAAAATAAAACCCGATATTTTCAAATATGTGTCCTTTTATCTTATGTTTATGCCGGATGTTTTTCTGAATTAATTGTAATTGTAAGTAAAACAATTCTTCAAATTTCAAACGGATTTGAGCTTTATAAAGTAATTCCAAATTTTGTGGAAAATGTATATTGAAAAGCGCTTGATTTTTGTCTAATAATTTTAATTCTTTGATAACATTATTCGGTAAATTTTCTTTGAAATTTAATCCAATCTCTTTGAATAGCGACGTCATAATTTGAGTCCATAAACGGGTATTAAAGCCTTTTTTTTGTAAAGTTTCCGTTGACGGATAAACCGGTTGTAATTTTAAAAATGGCTTATTGCGGCGTTCTTCCAGTGTTTCCACTTCGGGATGAGCCATGTTGAATTTCCGGTTAAATAAAGTGGGGCGTCCATATATAATATATGTATCGGTTGTGTTGATTTTTTTTATAAAATAATTGTAATTGCGAAACCAAACCAATTCAATTTCACCGGTTTCGTCGTAAAAAACGGCGGTTAACCTTTTTTTACGTCCTGAACCGGTTTCTTCCAGTTTTGATATTTTTCCTTTTAATTGTATCTCGGCATTGACATTTCTGATATCTTTAATTTGATAAAATTTTGTCCTGTCAATATATCGAAACGGAAAATGGTTCAATAGATCTTCATAAGTTTTGATGCCAAGCTCTTTCTCTAACAATTCGGCTCTTACTTTTCCGATACCTTTCAAATATTTAACACTATTTTTAAGCATTTAGGATATTTTATAACCCAAAATTAATATATTTTTTCACATCCAATCAATAATAAAAGTCTAATTAGTCTTTTACTATTTTGACAACTCCGCCTTTTAATTAGTTTTTTACTGCTAAACCTATAAATATTTATCAATGTCATAAACTATTTGCGTAATTGTTTGAAACTTGAAAATTTTTTAGTTTTTTATCATTTTTTCTGTTTTGGTTAAATTTTTTTAATTTTTTTTTAACATTTATATCAATTGGTTGATTATTAAATAATTGTCTTTTTTTCTTTAAATTCTTCTCTTCTAGTTTGTTTTATGAAGGCGATAACAAATTGTGAAAAAAATGCAATTGTAAATAAATTAAAAATCATCAAAATTTTGTGAAAATTGATAAAAAAATATAAAATATTACTACTTTTGTGCTAATCTAAAATTTATATATAAAATTGATTTTTTTTTGTTGTTAAACTTGGCATTATGAAAAAATTTGTTATTTTTTTAAGCTTCTTTATGTCTTTTTTTAAGGATATTAAATTACAAACTTTTAGAATTTGGTATTTATTATTTCTTTTCTTTGGCTTGAGTTTTACAAATGTGCATACAATATATGCGCAAGACCATGACGGTGATGGTATCAATGATGTCTTAGATTTGGATGATGATAATGACGGGATTCCTGATGTGGACGAGTTAAATTCTCTCTTTTTTGAGACATTCGGAACCGGGGATCGTATTGATGTGTCGGGGCTGCCGGGTAATGTTTCTACCGGATTCTGTTACGAAGATGGAGATACGAGTACAAGTTGTATAACTTCTGTTGATACACGAGACATTAATGATGGAGAATATACTATTATACAAAAATCAAAACCCTTTGATTTTCTGACAGGAGCGGCTGACCATGCCGGTTGGTTTGAAACGGATGACCATACCGGAGATAACGGTGGCCGTATGATGGTTATTAACGCAGATGTTCCCGGAAAAGAAATTTATCGTAGAATAATAAATATTGTGCCTAATAAACCGGTTGAGGCCAATTTATGGATTATTAATTTGGTAGCACATGGTGGCAATATGCAATTGCCGAAAATAAGATTTCAAATTGAAAATACTGCAGGTAATATTATTAATTACGTCGATTCATATTCAATACCGGAAGATGAAACATGGCATAATTTGAGATTGAATATTCCAAATCCGGGATCTCAGTCTCAGATACAAATAGTTCTTATTAATCAATCGTCCATTGCTAATGGTAATGATTATGCGATTGACGATTTGAGTATTTTACAACCCAAAGATACCGATGGTGACGGGATACCTAATCATTTGGATTTAGATGCTGACGGTGATGGTATTTATGATATCATAGAAGCCGGTAACGGTGCTAGTGATACAGACCACGATGGTATGATTGATGGTGCTGTTGGGCATAATGGTTTGGCTGATGCTTTGGAAAATAATGATACGGCATCAACTTCTGTAAATTATATCATACCTGATACTGATGGCGATGGTTTTGCTAATTTTCTTGACATTGATGCCGATAATGATGGTATCATAGATAATATTGAAGGACAAACAGCCTCAGGTTATACAGTGCCAAGTGGTAATGATAATGACAATAACGGTGTAGATGATGCTTATGACACCAATGGTAGTTGGATCGATCCTGTTGACACCGATGGAGACGGGATTTCTAATTTTCTTGATATTGATTCAGATGCTGACGGAATTGTAGATAATATTGAAGGACAAACGACTTCCGGATATGTTCAACCAACCGGCAATGATTCCGATGGTGATGGTTTGGATGATGCTTATGATCCTGATAGCGGTAATTCGGCTGTAGTTCCGACCGATACAGATGCTGACGGCACACCTGATTATACTGATACCGATTCGGATGGAGATACGGAAAGCGATGCGCTGGAAGGTTGGGATACAGACAATGACGGTATTGCAGATACTTCACCTAACGGCAATGATGCCGATAATGACGGATTGGACGATGCCTACGATAATGACGATACGCAAATCAATCCGACCAATGGGCAAGTTCCGGCTAACTTTCCTAATTTAGACAATCCGGGTACAACTGAACGGGATTGGCGTGAAGTCAATGACCATGATGGAGATGGTATTCCTGATGCTGTCGATTTGGATGATGACAATGATGGTATCCCCGATGTGGATGAACGCTCTTGTCAAAATATTTCTTCTGCAGCCATATCAGGTGTACAAGTAATGAATGTTCCTCAGGCGTTTTCTTCTGTAAACACAACGTTTTCGGGTGGTTCCTTGGGAGGAACAGATGGCAGTCCGGTAACTGTAACTTATGGTAACGGAGTAGGTAAAAGAATTGTTTCTATTGATTATGATAACGGGACATCGTTAGTAATACAGTCACCTTCACCGGATGTTAATGTGGTATTACGAAGAAATACCTCTTCGTCAGTGCCGTCAAATGAAATACTGTGGCTTGAACATGAGGATAGTTCTAGTTCCAATGCCTATTTTACAATAATGCCTGAACACCAAAATAGTTATGAGGAATATCTTTCTCAAAGTTTTATTAATATCGGTATAGATAATGCTTTTACTAATAGCAGTGTTGGCACCCCTCATTATAGTAATCTTGAGCGTATTGATATGTTGTTATCAACTCCAATGGTTGTGGAGGATCCCGATAAACAATTTATTGTGGTAGGAGAAAGGGGAAAAAATGATGATATAATTGTCTCAGCTATCTTGGCTGTGAATGGATCCAATGTTCCGACAAGTATGGGTACGCCTTTTAATGCCGGACGGGCTGAAGATTATGACTTTGGTTCTTTAAAGGCAACAATTTTCAAAAAAGAGCCTACTGATAGCGAGTTCAGACCATCGCAAGGGACAGAACAATTTGTCGGAATAAAAGTGATAAGTCTTGCCAAATTAGGTTTGTCTGCCGGAGATATATTTTATGGCTATGCAATATTGCCAAAAGACTACAATACGGGTAATATACTTGACTGGAATACATATCCTACCAATACACAACAAGGTGGGAGTGCCAAAGGTGGGATTGATTTAGTATTAATTAAAGCTTTTTTTACTTCTTGTTCAGACATAGACACAGATGGTGATAATATTGTTGATAGACTTGATTTGGATTCTGATGACGACGGTATTTATGATATTGTAGAAGCGGGTAACGGATCCAATGATACCGATAATGATGGTATGACTAATAATCCGGTTGGTAACAATGGTTTAGATAATACTTTGGAAGATAATGACACGTCAACAACTCCTATCAATTATACCATTCCTGACACGGACGGTGATGGTAGTTATGATTTTATTGATTTGGATTCTGATGATGATGGTTGTGATGATGCTAATGAAGCTTATGCCGATTCTAATGCAGATGGCGGAGATAACCAATATTATGGAACCGGCAACCCACCGGCAGTAGATTCAGACGGACGTGTAACAGCCGCAAATTATCAAACCCCGGCTGATGGCGATTCAAACGGTACTTATGATTTTCAAGAAAATAATAATGCACTTTCAAACTTAGATCCCGCTTTACCGGCCGACCAAACGGTCGTAGTGGGGGGAAGTGCAACTTTTACCGTTTCGGCAAATACCACTGGTACCGGTACGGATGTTTTGGCGTATCAATGGCAAGAAAGTGCCGATGGTGGTGCTACATGGCATGATTTATCCGATGGTGGTTTATATAGCGGAACGACTACATCAAGTTTAACCGTTTCCGGTGCCAATGTTACAGATCTTTGCGGAAACCAATACCGGGTAATAGTCAGTACTCCGACTTATGTTTGTGATACGGATTTAACATCTCGTGAAGCATTGTTGTCTTGTGCTCCTGCCGATTTGGTAACAACTAAAACCGTTAATGATTCTACACCTGATAGCGGTGATGCCATTACTTTTACCATTACGGTTACTAATAACGGACCTAGTGCTGCTACAAATGTCAGTGTAACGGATATCTTGCCCACAGGTTTAACTTATCAATCGGATACCGCTTCTCAAGGAACTTATAATTCCGGTACCGGTGTTTGGTCAATCGGAAGAATAAACAATGGTAACTATGTTACTCTGCAAATAACGGCAGTAGTTGATGCCAATCAGGATTGTAATACCATAACTAATACCATAACGAATATTACGTTGGATCAGAATGACCCGACGAACACCGGTGATGATTTATCGGAAGCTATAACCGTAAATGATACAACCCCCCCGGTCTTTAACACACCACCGGCGGATATTACGGTTTCTTGTCCGTCTGATGTACCGGCAATGACCAATTTAGGTTGGACGGATAATTGTGATGGCAATGGTACGGTTACGGGCGTTGATTCCAGTGACGGAAATACCTGTCCCGAGACTATCACCCGTACCTGGACTTATACGGATTCTGCCGGAAATACCGCTACGGCAACACAAACGATTACTGTACACGACACGACCGCTCCTACAATTACAGGTACTATTGCCGATACGACTCTTGAAGGTTGTTCGGCATCAATCGCCCCCCCGGCACAAACAACAGTGGCGGGTATTGAAGCCTTGGCCGGTCATCCTTCTATTTCGGATAATTGTACTTCGGATGCCGATTTGACAGTTACGCATGCTGATGTGGTTTCAGGAAGTTGTCCTATTACTGTAACCCGTACTTATACCATTACGGATACTTGCGGTAATAATGCAACAATTATACATTATATATATATCGATGATACGACGCCGCCAACGGTCACGGGCACTTTAACGGATACGACGGTTGAAGGCTGTTCGGCTTCTGCCGTGCCGTCACCTGCGACGACAGTTGCGCAGTTGGAAGCCATGGCGGGTA
>JALVST010000137.1 GCA_027024205.1 Flavobacteriales bacterium
GAAGGCAAAAAATAAAATTACCGGTTAATTATAAAACCGTTTCAGACTATTTCGGATTAGGCTTTAGCGGCAAAATAACCGGTCAAAGAGCCAAGATATATCAATTCGGTATTGATGATAAATTCCGGTTTATAAATGTTTATATCGGTTTGCCCGATAGTATCTATTTTACGCATATCGTACAACATAATCCGTTTGACGGTTTGTTAGGAAATGAAGTGTTAAGGCGTTTTTTTGTTTTTTTGGATTATAAAAACCGTATGGTCTATCTAAAAAAGTTTCACAGAAATTACCGGAACAAATTTTTGTTTAACGATACAGGTCTGTATCTGTCTTACGATGGAAAAATTCCCGTAAAGGTCAAAACCTTATCGGCGGATTTTGAAACACGTCATACGAGAGGCGTGATTGAGGTGTACAGAGAAGAAGCTTACATTTACAGTTACCGGCTGGTCGATAAAATCGTTATCAGTTATATTAGAAAAGATTCTCCTGCTGACAGGGCAGGGTTGATGAAAGGAGATATTTTGCTGGAAATCAATGGAAATGATGTTTACCGGTACCGTTTGGATGAATTGGAAAAGCGTTTTTTTTACCACAATAATAAGTATTTGGAATTGACAATCAAGCGTAAAGGCATGAAGATGAAATTTAAAGTATTTAATACCGATCAGTTGTAATAAGACAAATTAAAAACCCTTTTCCGATTTCTTTTTATCAAAAAGATGTTCATAACGGCTGTAACAATTCAAAATAGCTTCCAAAATCTGTAAATCATTGGCCGTTCGAATAAATTTTTCGGGGTAATCGCACATTTCCAAAACCAAATAAACGTCTTTTTTATCTATTTTGAGAAGCCGGGACAAAATTTCGCGGTCAAATTTGTGAGCTAATATCTGTTTCACTTTGTCCTCTTGTTGTATTTTTTTCAATCGCCTGATATCTTTGGCGCGAGTGGCAAAAATATTATAAATCAAATCAACCGGATTCATGATTTTTTTTAGGGCATCATTTATACGTGAAATAGCCGTAGGTTCCGGATTACCGAACATGGCCGCAATTTTAGGACTGATATCAATGGGTTTTTGAATGGGAATCAAATTGACATCAACCTGCAAATTACCGGTCAATTGATTGGAACTGATAATTACTTCATCCAAAGCAAGAGGGGCTTCAAGCATGTAAATGGTTTGATGTTTATGTAGATTTTCTTGTGTTACTTTTATATTGACCGTTTTATATCCCATAAAAGCGATGATAATGGAGTCATTGATTTTGGCCGGCAATGCAAACATACCGTTTCCATCGGATGTGGTTCCGTCTAGTGAGGTCAGATTGACAATATTAGCTCCGGTAATGGGCTGTTTGGTACCGGCGTGTAACAATGTGCCGGTAAACAAATGATCTTGACTGGAAACGACCAAGCTAGCAAAAAAAAAGATTATTAAAGAATATTTATACATAAAAATATATATATATCTGTAATTATATCGGTAAAAATAACAAAAACCTTTTGAGTAACCTTTTTATTAGGAAACTTTTAACGAATATTTTTCTTCTACGTTTTGTTTTTATCGATTTTTAAAGGGTTTTACAAGAATTTTGCAAACTCTTAAATTGATTTTATCCGGTCAAAAAATGAATTTTTTTGTGTAAGAAAGTCGGTCAAAAAAGCTGGTATTTGATAGAAAAATTGTATCTTGCAAACTTAAATAAATAAACGAATTTTTTATGAGTAGTGAAGAGAGAATTATTCCTATTAATATCGAAGATGAAATGAAATCATCGTATATAGATTATTCTATGTCGGTGATTGTATCGAGGGCATTACCCGATGTGCGAGACGGTTTAAAACCGGTTCATCGCCGTGTTTTGTTCGGGATGCACGGATTAGGATTAACGTCAAACAGACCTTATAAAAAATCAGCGAGAGTCGTTGGTGAAGTTTTGGGTAAATATCATCCGCACGGTGACAGTTCGGTTTATGATGCCATGGTGCGTATGGCTCAAGAATGGAGTATGCGTTATCAAATGGTGGACGGACAGGGGAACTTTGGATCTATAGATGGTGATAGCCCGGCGGCTATGCGTTATACCGAGGTGCGAATGCAAAAGATATCGGAAGCCATGCTCTCCGATATCGATAAAGAAACCGTTGATTTTGTCAATAATTTTGACGATACCCTGCAAGAACCTACGGTTTTACCTTCTAAAATACCGAGTTTGTTGATCAATGGCGCTTCCGGAATTGCCGTAGGTATGGCGACCAATATGCCGCCACACAATTTAAGCGAAGTCATTGACGGAACCGTGGCTTTTATCGATAATCCCGGTATCAGTATAGAAGAATTAATGCAATATATAAAAGCCCCCGATTTTCCCACAGGTGGTGTGATTTACGGTTACCAAGGTGTTAAAGATGCCTATATGACAGGTAGAGGACGTATTGTTTTACGGGGTAAAACGCATTTTGAAGAAATCAAAGGGCGTGAGGCTATCGTAGTGACCGAAATTCCTTACCAAGTCAACAAAGCGGATATGATAAAAAAAACCGCCGACTTGGTCAATGATAAAAAACTCGAAGGGATTGCCGATATTAAAGATGAATCCGACCGTAAAGGAATGCGTATCGTTTATTATTTAAAACGTGATGCCATCCCCAATGTGGTCCTAAACAAATTATTTAAATTTACAGCCTTACAATCTACATTTAATGTAAATAATATCGCTTTGGTCAAAGGCAAACCCGAAATGTTAAATCTCAAAGATTTAATCCGGGAATTTGTTGAACATCGTCATGAAGTAGTCACCCGAAGGACGCAATACGAATTGCGAAAAGCCGAAGAACGGGCACATATTTTGGAAGGATTGATAATCGCTTCGGATAATATAGATGAGGTGATTGCCATAATCAGAGCATCTAAAAATGCCGAAGAAGCGAGAGAAAAATTACGGG
>JALVST010000138.1 GCA_027024205.1 Flavobacteriales bacterium
ATAAAAAACATTGTAGGGTAAGGGTTATGAGAAGGCCATTTTACATTATTTCATTTTTTGTTTTTGTAACTCTTTTTTTATCAGGGGGCAAGGTCTCAGGACAGACCGGTTCTATTAAAACTTTGAGTGCTGTAAGGACGCAAAAACCACCTAAGATTGACGGTAATCCGGATGATATTCAATGGCGGAATGTTAAACCGGCCACGGGTTTTATGATGTTTAGTCCCGGTGACGGCGATCCGTTACCCGAAGCATTTGACACGAAAGTTAAAGTGGTTTATGATGATGCCGGTATTTATATTTTGGCAGTGATGCACGATCCTCATCCTGAAAAAATTACTCGTCGTTTCGGATTGCGGGATCAAGTGATACAAGCCGATTATTTTTCGGTTATAATCAATCCTTTTTCTACTCCCAATAATAATTATGTCTTTACTGTTTTTGCATCCGGGTCACAGTTGGATAGTAATGATCCGAAATTTAGAGATTTGAGTTGGAATGCCGTTTGGAAGTCCGCCACAGCTATAACAGCAGAAGGCTGGACGGCGGAACTATTTATACCGTATTCGGCATTACGTTTTCAAAATAAAAAAAATCAGACATGGTCCATCGGTTTTTTCAGACATATTGACAGAAACCGCGAGGACTATTCATGGACATATATTGACAAAACCAAAACCGGTGATATCGTTCAATTTTTAGGACAATTGACCGGGTTAAAAGATTTAAAGCCTCCCGTAAGATTGAGTTTATATCCGTATGCTTCAGCCGTTCATAGCAGATTCAAGAGTGATAAAAATACGGATTTCGGTTTTGGAATGGATTTAAAATACGGTTTGAGTGAAAGTTATACCCTCGATGCGACTTTGATTCCTGATTTCAGTGATACACCTTTTGATGAATTGCAATTGAATTTGGGACCATTTGAACAATATTACCGGGAAAAGAGGCAATTTTTTACCGAAGGTTTCGATTTGTTTAATAAAGCTCATCTTTTTTATTCGAGAAGGGTCGGCGGTAGGCCCTCCGGTTATTATGATGTACGGTCGCAACTTGATGCCGGAGAAACTATTGTTGAAAATCCTGAAAAAGCCCCGTTAATCAATGCTTTAAAAATATCCGGACGCAGTCAAAACGGATTGGGAATCGGTTTTTTTAATGCTATTACCGGTAAGACCGAAGCTACTGCAAATAATCAACAAACCGGCAAGACAAGAAAAATACTGACCGAGCCTTTGGTCAATTATAACATAATGGTTATGGATTACAACTTTAAAGGCAATTCTTCGGTCAGTTTGATTAATACCAATGTGCTGAGACAGGGTGATTTCAGAGATGCTAACGTTACCGGTTTGTCATTACATTTATACGGACAAAATAATACTTTAAGGCTTTTGGCGGTTACGGCTATGAGTTTGATAAACGAAAATGAAGAATATACCAAAGGCTTTAAACATATTGTTATGGCAACAAAAAAATTAAAAAATCATACATTTCAAATACTTTTGAGAGCTTTGGATACCCATTTTGACAGTAATGATTTGGGATTTAACAGACATAATAATTTTGCCAATTTTGATGTCAGCTACGCTTATGAAATATTAAAACCTACTAAACATTTTAATACGCTTCATTTGAGTTTTAATGCCGGATTTGATCATTTGTATGAAAAACTGCAAAAAGTTCAAAACGATTTTGAGTTTAATGCAATGTTTACCAATAAAAAATATTTGAGTTTCGGGTTAGGGATAGAATATGTGACAGATGCTTATGATTTTTATGAACCCCGAACTCCCGGACGTTATTATTTGGATAAAGCTCATGGCGGTTTCTGGGCATATGTTTCATCCGATTACCGAAAAAAATTTGCCGGAGATATAAAAGTGGCACGTTTTACCAAATTTAATGATCCGCAAAATTATATCAGTGTGACGGTTTCGCCCCGTTTCCGTTTTAGTAATCATTTTAATACCGTTTACAAATTTGAATTTCAGAAAATGAATAACGGAAAAGGCTATGTAGATAATAACGGAAAATATATAATTTTTGGTAACAGACAGCAACGGACCGTTATCAACAGTTTGGGGGCCAATTATTTTTTTAATACCAAATCGGCGGTAAATCTCAATTTCCGGTATTATTGGTCGCCGGTTTATTATGATACATTTTACAACTTGAATTCCGATGGCACATTGACACAAATTGATACTTATGATCAAAATCAGGATATCAATTACAATGTTTGGAATATGGATTTAGGTTATTCCTGGGAATTTGCTCCCGGGAGCAATTTATCGTTTTTATACAGAAATTCCTTGCTGAATTATAACCGGGATGCCAAAATAGATTTTAACACCAATTTTGACAACCTCATGGAACAACCGGGCCGTAATACTTTTATCTTGAAAATGACTTATTATATCGATTATAATACGGTAAAAAACAAATGGTTTTAATTTTCCTTTTCATGATTTTTATCTTCTTCCGGGTGTCGCAATATGGCGCCTCTTCGTTTCTTCCCATCTATGATGATTTTAAGCGGTTTTGAAAAACGGACATGTTTAAAATATTTGGTTTCTTCGATTAATTTGGCTTTATTTATCAAATCATAATTGATAGCATCCGGATTTTTATCTAAGAAAACCGAAAAATATGCGATATTCAAAGTAGTCAAATTATGAAAAAAATGGGAGCCTGATGATGCATCGAGCGGATAGTCTTCCAAGCTGGTTTCAACAATTACTTTGGCGTTGGATATTTGCGTCCAATTTACCGGTATACCGATAAACCGGTCGCGTGTACCCCAACGACCGGGACCAATCAAAACATAGTTTTTATTATAAAATTTGGCGTTTAATTTTTCTATTTCTTGAGCCATGGTAATGGTATCGGTTTTGTCAAAAACCTCATTTTTTACAAAAATCAGGTCGTGAATAGTATTGATAATACCATTACCCATACTTTTTTCGGCATATAAAATCAGATTCTCTTTATCCAGTTCATCCGGTTTGAAAGAGAAATCTTCTGAAGGCATCAAGAGCGGTTTTACTTGTAAAATATAAAAGGTGGCATCGCCGTCTTCATCGGGGGTTAAATCAACGGCAAATTCAATTTCAACCGGCGTATCGAAGGCTTGTTTGAGGTTGTCGAGTACATCTTGTATCATTTCCGGCAAAGGGATATATTCATTTTGTAAAATACTGGCAAAATTGGTAACCAGGATGCCGTTTTCGTCAACGCCGGGATACATCATATCATTGTTAAAATCGTAAGTGGAGACCAGGTGTGTTAAAGTGCGGTGTGGAATGGCTTCGTATAAATCTACTTTTTTGATAACCGAATACGGACCGTTAAGCAAATTGAAGTCGTGTTTTTTTAAATCAACGGCATAAAAATAACTCTGACTTTGTTTGATTTGGTCTTGTAGTGACATCAATTGTATTTTAGGATATTTAGGGGCAAAGCGATAAGCCCGTTCTCCTTCCACCACGTATGTCCCCAATCCGATAGCGATAACGGCAAAGCCGTCCCTCGGTTTCATTGAAGCAAACGGGTAATAATTGTATGATTGTGCGACACCGCTGATATCGGGGTAATACAAACCGTGATGTTCACGGCCGACTAATTCTTGAATGACGATTGACATTTTTTCGTCACCTAGTTTATGGTCTAATGCCCGGGCATAATTGACCGCAATATTGGAATATGTTGAAGCATAAACCAGCTTGATAGCATCAATCAGTTGTTGCAACCGTTTGTTTTTGTCGTGGTGGTTATTGGGGATAATATATGTTTCGAAAATACCGGCAAAAGGTTGGGTCAAGCTGTCTTCAAACAATCCGGATGAACGGACTGCCAGGGGTTTTTTTAAACAATCGAGGAAAACGTCCAATTTTTTGACCAATTCGTTAGACAACCGTGCTTTTAAAAAACGTTTATTAATTTCCTCGTCGGTGAGATTCAAATCTTTGATATTTTTCAGATTGTTTTCTTCAATGAAACGGTCAAATTCGTCGGCACCGATTATTGCCGTGCGAGGCATCTTTATTTTTAGCCCTTTAAAATTTTTGCCTAAATCTGTTTTGTGTAACAGGGAATTGATAAATGCCAGCCCCCGTCCTTTACCACCGTAAGCCCCTTCGGCTAACAAGAAGATATTTTTATCATCATTGCAATCGGCGTCTTCCCACGGGACGACTTTTCCTTGGGGTTTTTCATCGCGATACGCTTTGAGCATTTTTAAAACATATCCTCTTATTTCTTGGGCATCTTTAAAATCATGAGTTTTTTTGGCTTCCAAAATTTTGGCCAATTGAATCTCGGAACGGGCCATAAGCCACAGTGAAAATTCGTCACGTTTGGCATGAAACATAATGCTTTCTTGTGGAATATGTTTAATGATTTTTTCAAATTCTTTGAGGGTTTTGGCCCGTTCTATTTCATGCCCGTTTTTGTCTCTGAACACAAAATCGCCGAATCCGACTTTTTGCGTTACTTGTTCTATTAATTTGTGATACAAATCTTCATCGTTTTTATCCAAAAAAGTCAAGCATTTGGCATCGGCTTCATTTTTTTGTTTTTTGTCTGACGACAAAACCACAATAGGCAAGTTTGCTTTTATTTTTCTGACTTCATCAATGAGTTGAAAGCCGGTATCGGGTTCTATTTTTCCGTTTTTGGGAAACTGAACATCGGTAATCATGACAAAAATATTGTCTTTAAATTTCTTAAAAAGTTCAATGGCTTCTTCGTAATTAGTGGCCAATAAAATTTTAGGACGTGCCCTCAGCTTCAATACTTTATAGAGTTTGTCCATTTTGACTTCTTCAATGATTTTATTGGTTTGTTTAAAGACTATCCGGTATAGTTTATTGAGATAATTGGAATAAAAAATAGGATTGTCTTCAACCACCAGAATCATTCTGACGGAGGCCAATTTGCTGTCATTTTCGGCATTCATCTTATCTTCAAGATATTTAATCATGGCAAAAAAGATACGTGATTCGCCGTCCCAAACAAATATTTTATCGTAGCCGAGGTCTTTTTTTTGTTTTTCGAGGAATTTGATATGATGCGTGTTGTTGAGTAAAATGAAGATGGGTAAATCGGGGTATCTTTCTTTGATTTTTTTGATGATTTTAACCGGTCGCTGTTTGTTAAATCCGATGGTAACAACAACCATATCAATATTTTTTTGTTCCAGTTGTTCCAAGGTTTCTTCGGTCGAATATACCCCGGTAATTCTAGGTAATGAAGTTAAGTTGAGTTTCCCGTAATCGTATAACATAATTTCGGAAAAACGTCCTTCTTTGTTGATGGAAAAAGCATCGTAAAGATTGGAAACCAAAAGAATTTCTTTAACTTTAAATTTGCTCATATCGTGATAAATATCACGCATCCGGCTGTCACGGTTCAGATAATTTTGTAAAAGTTGTTTGGTTTTGGACTTCATAAGACAAAATTTTTAAACTATAAAGTTACTTAAAAAATCTTTTGGATTAAATATTTTTGTGGTAAAAACCATTCGTTTTTTTTTCTTATTTCCCTCAATATTTAATACTCCCCGCTACTGCACACATACGCTCGTGTGAAAGTATAATCTTATAATTTGCCGGCGGTAGTATTGCAAAAAAAAATGGTAAATTTGAACGTAGTAACAATATTGCAAAAGCCGGTATAGTGTTTTGAGAACCTAATCCCCCGCTGCTGCAAGAATCCTCTCGTTTGGTAATCTAAGCATAAAAATTATAATATTTGAATTTGAAGCATGTATCGTAAAAAAGGTCTATTAGAAGATGGAATTTTATTTAGTATGTTTTGATAATATATAAACCACACGATGCAATTGTGCGGTAGCTGTGCAAAATTATGTAACCACACTTTGACAGGCTCAGTAACCTGAGTTAAAAGTGGAAAGTGCGGCACCGGCGTTCGATACTTACTATTTTCCTCTTTTATTAGATTTATCAATTCATCATTTCCTCAAATTTTAAGCAGGAATGTTGTATGAAGTAATAAGTAAATATAAAAGAACCACGACATTAATCGGGACACGCAAAAATAATCTGTGAAACAAAAAAATCTCAACGCTTCGTTCTTCAAACAATGTTTTTTTGCAAAATTCAAATAATATCCATAACTTTGTTGGCAAATTTTTAAAACACAAACTTATGTCAGGAATTATGGATTTATTACAAGGCCCTATGGGTCAAATGATTATTCAAGGTGTTGGCTCTCAATTGGGCGGTGACACTTCAAAAACACAATCGGCTTTAAGTGCCGCTATTCCCATGTTGATGGGGGCTTTAAAGAAAAACGCTTCCAACCCCGAAAAAGCTTCCGGTTTGCTTGAAGCTTTACAAAACAAACATGATGGTAGTATTTTGGACAATATTTCCGGTATCTTTGGAGGAGGTTCTGTCAATGATGACGTTGTAGAAGACGGAGATAAAATATTAGGACATGTTTTAGGCGAGAAAAAAGAAGTGGTAGCGGCAGCTATCAGCAAACAACACGGTTTGGATATGGGAACGGCCATGAACATTCTTAAAATGGCGGCACCAGTTGTCATGGGAATGCTCGGTAAACAAGCCCGTCAATCCAACGTCTCCAATCCGACTGATTTAACTAATATTATCGGTAATATGCTCGGTGGTCATCAAGAGGTCGAACAGCACAGTAGTTTTATTGAAAATTTATTGGATCAAGACGGTGACGGTAGTGTGGTAGATGATTTATTTAATATGGGTAAAAAATTCTTTGGAAATTAATAATTCAAAATTTTATTCTATTCAAGCCATTCTTTGCGGAATGGCTTTTTTTTGTCCGTGATACGGAAATTTTCATCGGCATTTTTTACTTATCTTTGCAATAATTACAATATTAAAAGAACATGGCAATTATCAAACATATCAGAAACTTTTCCATTATCGCTCATATTGATCACGGTAAAAGTACTTTGGCTGACCGTTTGTTGGAATATACCGGTGCCATTACCGATCGTGAAAAACAAGATCAAGTTTTGGACGATATGGAATTGGAACGCGAAAGAGGGATTACCATTAAGAGTCATGCTGTTCAGATGGATTATAAATACGAAGGCGAATTATATAAACTCAATTTGATTGATACTCCGGGACACGTTGATTTTTCTTATGAAGTATCGCGGGCGATAGCTGCTTGTGAAGGTGCTTTGTTGGTTGTAGATGCGGCACAAGGTATTCAGGCACAGACCATTTCCAATTTGTATTTGGCTTTGGAAAACGATTTGGAAATTGTGCCCGTTCTCAACAAAGTGGACTTGCCCAGTGCCAAGCCTTTGGAAGTGACTGACGAGATAGTCGATTTGCTGGGTTGTGATCCTGATGATGTCATTTGGGCAAGTGCCAAGACCGGAGAAGGTATTGATAAAATTGTAAAGGCAATTATTGAAAAAATTCCACCGCCGCAAGGCAATCCCGATGCGCCGTTACGGGCTTTGATTTTTGATTCGGTTTACAATCCCTATCGCGGTATTGAAGTTTATTTCAGGATATTTGACGGTTCCATCAAAAAAGGACAGCATGTCATGTTTATGGCAACCGGTAAAACTTATGATGCCGATGAAGTGGGGTATCTTAAACTCAAACAATCACCGTCTTCCGAAATTACAACCGGTGATGTGGGCTATTTGGTATCCGGTATCAAAGACGCTCGTGAAGTTAAAGTGGGGGATACCATTACCGATGCTAACAACCCGACCACCAAACCCATTGAAGGTTTTGAAGATGTGAAACCTATGGTATTTGCAGGTATTTATCCGGTTGAAACCGATGAATATGAAGAATTACGTAGTGCTATGGAAAAATTACGGCTCAATGATGCCAGTTTGACTTTCGAACCGGAATCGTCTGCTGCTTTGGGTTTTGGTTTTAGAGCCGGATTTTTGGGCATGTTACACTTGGAAATTATTCAAGAACGTTTGGAACGGGAGTTCGGCATGAATGTTATTACGACAGTTCCCAACGTTTCTTACCATGCTTACACCAAAAAACATCCCGATAAGCCTATCATCGTTAACAATCCTTCCGAATTGCCTGATCCGTCCAAATTGGACAGGGTAGAGGAGCCGTATATCAAAGCCAGTATTATCACTAAATCTGATTTTGTCGGTCCTATTATGACATTGGCACTCGAAAAACGCGGCCAAATAACCAATCAAGTCTATTTGACGCCAGAGCGGGTGGAATTGACTTTTGATATGCCTTTGGCAGAAATAGTTTTTGATTTTTACGACCGCTTGAAAACCGTTTCAAGAGGTTATGCTTCCTTTGATTATCATCCAATCGGGATGCGAAAATCAAAATTGGTTAAAGTGGATATTCTGCTCAACGGCCAACCCGTTGATGCACTATCAGCCCTGGTCCATGCCGACAATGCTTATGAAATAGGTAAGAAAATGGTGCATAAATTACGCAGTTTAATTCCACGGCAGCAATTTGATATTCCGGTACAAGCTGCAATCGGGGCAAAAATTATTGCCCGTGAAACCATCAAAGCTTTGCGAAAAGATGTAACCGCCAAATGTTACGGTGGGGATATTTCCCGTAAAAGAAAATTGCTCGAAAAACAAAAGAAAGGAAAAAAACGTATGCGTCAAGTCGGTAATGTCCAGATTCCACAGTCGGCGTTTATGGCAGTGTTGAAATTGAATGATTAGTAATAAGTATCAAATCATAAAGTTGAGATGACAACTGTTTTTTATAATGTATTCAATCTTTTTTTTAGTAATAATTTCAAAAAAAAAAAAAGAGGCTGTCTCAAAAGGGCAGCCTTTTTTTGTTTTTTGTAAAAAAAACGGGAGAATTTCTTCCCCCGTTCCTAAAGATTTTGTATCTTAGGTATGCAAAGCTCAGCAAATATACCA
>JALVST010000139.1 GCA_027024205.1 Flavobacteriales bacterium
AGGCCTTCAAATTATATATTCCTTTTTCTTCCTTGTGATTTTAAACCAATCAGATTTGGAAAACCTACAGATCCTACATTGCTTTATCAACAACTATTTCACCCAAATCCATTTCAATCAACCGGTTGACCAAATCTTCAATCTCATCTATCCGGTGACTACTCAATATCATCAAAGTATCCTCCGGCAAAGCTTTTAAATATTTAAATAAAATTTCCCGTGCTTCAGGATCCAAATTAGCCGAGGGTTCGTCCATCAACAAAATTTTCGGATTACGTGCCAATGCCAAAGACACTAACAATTTTTGCTTCATTCCCCCCGATAATTTCAGAAACGGTTTATTCAGATGTTTTTCAACATCCAATTTCAAATCATTGGCTATTTTAACAAATTTTTCCTTATCTGTTTTGGTAATAATGGCAAAAAAATCCATGATTTCTACCACTGTCATTTTGAGTGGTGGGGGTAACTGAGGAACAAAACCTACTTCTTGTAAAATGTCTTCCCGTTCGGTTCGTGAATTTTTTCCCAAAACGCTCAAAAATCCTTCATACGTATAAAGTCCTAAAATACAACGAATAAGTGTGGTTTTGCCAGCTCCGTTTTGTCCGATAAGCGCAATCCTGTCCCCTGCCTTAAACTGTATGCTCAAATCTTTAATAACCCGAACTTTGTTAAAGGTTTTTGACAAATTTTTTATATCGATTAATACCTTTTTTTCCATATTTATTTTTCTTGCTTTTTATCGGTCACATCATCCGGTATTTCAAGCGGATGCAATTCTTTTTTCTCTTCAACTTTACCCAAAACATAACTCGGCGCTTTAAAACCGAACGACAAGGCTTCGCCGTAACAAACATCAACACACAAACCGCACTTGGTACAGTCGCCGCCGGTAAAATGCACTTCTCGCGTGGCAGCCCCTTTTTTGACAAACCAAAGTTCGTGTGGCACTAAACATACATCTTGACAATCAGTACAATAACCGCATTTATCTAATTCAAATTTTATCCCGATAGGCGATAAATCTCCTATAATTCCATAAGTCGTTCCAATGGGACAAACATAACGGCACCAAAAACGTTTGACCCCGAAAATTTCAAATAATAAAATAGCAACCACCCAAATCAGCGCCAAACCGGGACCGTAAATCATAGCACGGGATAAAATCCCCACCGGATTGACATCTTCAAAAACCAACTCTTTGGTTAAAAACGCTAATAACAAAAAACCTACCCAAAAAACGTATTTAACGCTAATATCGTAAATTTTATCACGGACTTTTTTCTTTTTGATAAAATATGCTCTGACCTTCTCTCCCATTTCAGCCAAAAAATGATACGGACAAACCCACGAACAAAAGGCACGTCCGCCACCAATCAGCCAGTATATTGTCAGAATGACAAAAAAACCTATCCAGAAATTGGTAGTCAACAATGCCAGAAAACCGACACGGGAACTGATGACCAATTCTTGGGCCGAATTAAAAGGGTCCATCAAATATATCCCGATTAATCGCGACCCGCTCAATGAACCTTCCAAAATGGATAAATCAAAAGCAAATGACGTGATAAACAACACATTAATAAAAATCAAAAATGCCCAACGGCGGTTACGCCACTTGTGTTTATTGATATGACTGTCGTGCCACTCCTTAAAGGTAAATCCCAAACGGGCAAAAGGTAAATTGGAACGGTCTTTGGGCGGAAGTGGTTTTCTTTTTTTATCTCTGGTAATCCAATTGTATAAAAATGCCATAATTCAAGATTTTAAATTAATTAAACAAACCGTGGTTCTTTATCCACAGGTTTAACAACAATTGCCACCGGATTGGTCGGACAGACCATTTGACAGACACCGCAACCGACACAACCGTCTTTGACTTTTGGTAAAAATTTACCTTCTTCAATTTTATTTAACTCGATAGCTTCCTCTCCCAACGGACAATAGATAACACACAAATCGCAAATTTCCCTGTTAACTTGCGTTTCCTCTATTCGTATCCGTTCGGTTTGTCCGGGCGGGCGTAATTTTCCTTTGTTACCGTGCCCCAAAGTTCCTTTATAACCATGGCCGTCATAAGCCAAACATTGTTTCGGGTCGGGGATTTTCGCTTCCCCGATTTTATCGGCCCGTTTCATAGCTGTAATTTGCACTTCAAAAGGATTAATATCCTTAGGAAATCTTCCATCCGGATATTTCTCAAACAAAGGTGCAACAGCTTTATTACCGGCTTCTTTAAAAATCTGAAAATCAATAGCAGCCGTAGGACAAGTCTCGGCACATTGAATAGCGTCACAAGAAAAATCACAAGCTTGCAGATTAGGGTCAATAAACGGCGTACCATATGACAAACCGTCATCCCAGTCCGCTAACTTAATAGCACGAACCGGGCAAATTTGTACGCACAAACCGCATTTGATACAAGCGAATAAAAAATCTTTTTCGGCTCTTGAACCCGGAGGCCGCAAATAGCCCTGTTCTATTAAACTACTTTTGTCTTTGAAGTAGTAAGCGGCACTTCCCACCACTGCCAACGACACAACTGCCGAGACACCGGCTTTTAAGAATTGCCTTCTATCGATTTTAGGGTTAGTTTTTGCCATAATAGTCTAGTTGAAAGTTTAAAGTTGAAAGTTGAATGTTCATAAAGTTCATAATGTTTGTAATATTCCTCATTCCTCATTTCTCATTCCTCAACTCATCAATTCATCAGTTCATCAATAATTATCCATCCTCAATTTTCAATTCTCAATTTACTTGATACTTGCTACTTGATACTAAAATATTCACGCTCCAACGCCTCATACAATTCATCCGGCGTCACATCCGGTTGCTTCTCCAAAATCTCCTGCATCACCACATTATCCTCTTTTCCGTTCCATTTTTTGATATATTTTCCTTCTTTGTAACCGTGCTCTTGTCTAAACTTATTCAAAATATTTTTGCCGGTATACAAACGATACAAAATATCGAGATTGACTTGTAATTCGTAAGCCATTTTAAAAAACGCATCGACGAGTGATAAAACATCGTCAGTAGTAAACAACGTTTTGATAAAATCTTCTACAAATTCTATTTGTTTGTAAATATCCCTGTTTAGCGGTTTCACATCTTTTATAAACTGTTGATAATTAACAAGTTTTTTAATGTCTGACGCCAATTTATCAATATCACCCTTTTGATTGACTTTATAATCCCGCAAAGCTTCGGACATCACGAAATGCCAAATATCCACTATTTCTATTTTAATGTTATCATAGTCCGGTTCGGCATCGATGTTCTTCCAATGTTTCCACGGATAAGAATCGACCAGTTCAGCGGCTTCCAAATAGATACAACGAGGCCAATCAATGACTTTGCCTTTATTGGTATAACCATTTTCCCAGCCAATACCACCGGTGGCGTCATTGAGTTGCTGCTGCAAAGCCAACATTTGTTTGATTTTGGTCATACGGGTTTATTTTTTTGTATCCATTTTCAAATCAAAATTCCGTTTCTTTTTAAACTCTTCCAAGCTAAATATAGGTTTCGGGTCTTTTAATACGAATTGCGGTTTGGAAAAGGGCGCCAATTTTTCCAAATAATCCAGAATTGACATAATCGGTGCGCCGTAAAAGAACTTGATATCCGGATTGAAACGCCACAAACGGGCATGATACTCATAAATCCGGTGTGGAAAATCCCCGATATTGTCACCGTCTTTGTCATAACCGGCATAATCGTCCCAATAATTGTTTATCCATTTATTGCGGTTAGCCGTGCCACCACCTTGGATAAAAACTTGAGTTAAATTGTCATGAAACATATTCTCACTAAATATATTGCCTTCCTGGTCCTTTAAAAATTCAATAGCTGTATTGCAAAAAGCTATTTCATTGCCCGCTATGGTATTAGTTTTCCAAGGCACAAAAGGCGATACATCGATATAAATACCTCGTGCGGAATATAAAAATTTGTTATCAATAATTTGGTTAGAAGAGGTTTCTTTCATCCCCAAACACATACCGGTAACACCTTGCGAGCCCTCAATCAAATTATTATTCATAATGGTTTTCTCGCTATACATCAAAAAAATACCTACGGACGAATTGGAAAAATGGTTATGCGATATCTGATTGTTATGCGAATACATAAAATGAATACTATACCGGTTACCCGTACCATAATTACCAATAAACCTGTTATCCGATGAATACCAAACCACCATATCACGTACTTCATGCCAAACATTTTCCTGAACCAAATTGTTTTTAGAATACCAAAAACGGATAGCATCACCTTTTAGGCCTTTTGGTTTTCTTGACATTGAAGTGATATCGTTATGTTTTATTAAACCGCTATGGGACCAAAAAACGTCTATTCCGAAAAGCGTTTCTTCTATACGGTTATTAACGATAACAAAATCATCGGATTTCTTAATTTTAATGGCGCAATCAATTCTATCCGGCGAACCACCGGATTCTATCAAATGGCAATTTTTGATAGTAACATTTGGCGCTTCAATGTATAAAACCGAACGCAAACCCTTACCGGAAATTGTAGCGGTACCTTGACCGTCGATGGTCACATTAGCCGTTTTGATATGCCCCGGTCCTTCATAAAAACCCGGTTTCAGCCGTAAGGTATCACCCGGCGATAAAGCATCTAACAAAGGTTGAATATCCTGTTTATGCGAACGGTCAGCATAACCTTTAATTTCCGATAACAATCCCGGTTGATAGCTTTCGTCAACCTGAGTATAAGCGGTTATTGAAATCAAAAATAATATGTAAAAAAGATATTTTGACATTAAAAAGACCTAAAATTTATATGATAAGATGACGGAAATACTTTTAAATTGTGTATTTCCGTCATATCATCAAAATACAAAATAAAGTTATTATTTATTTGACGGATTTGATATATTTAGTTTTAAAATTAATTGCCAAGAACAATAAAATCATACCGGCCAATCCGATAAAAAATCCAATATAAGGATAAGACATAGTCGTAAATTGCGCTACTTTTCCTTCGCCAAAGACTGTAGGCATAAAGGGTTTGATACCGTTAAAGGCACCACCACCGTGTAAGCCCAGATGATGTCCGTACCAATAGAGATAATATACATAAATAACTAAAAAATAAATTGGCGCCAAAGCAGTTAAAACACCTGCCCAAGTTAGCTTTCTGTTAGATACGAAAACAAACAGCAAGCCAAGTAATGCTAATAGTCCAAAAGCAATATGAGCATTTCTCATAATTTTATCCAAGGTTTTTAAAGCACCCGGAATTTTTTCAGGCGGAATTTTGTCTCCTGCATAAACGGGATATGGCACATGGTTGCCCAATTCGTCCACATCGTTTACACCTTGGACAATAGGATACATACCGATAAAGTGGTTGATTTTATTCATTTCAATCAAACAATCGGCACCGGCATCTACTGCTAATTCTTCGCGTTCCCGGACACCTTCACAACCGTTATATACACCGTTGTATTTGAACTCAATACGGATACCTTTGGGATACATGGCTTTGGGATATTGGATACTTTGTAAAGCTACCCACCACATGGGTAAAAAATATGTTACAACAATTAAACCTGTCCCCAACAGGCCTAGAATCATATACAAAACTTTAAATTTTTTCGCATTGTTATTCATAATAGTCAATTTTAAATTTCAAACAAATTTATAATGATTTTAAATAATAATCAAACTATTTGCTATTTATTTTTTAATAAATTGGGCTGTCAGTTTGACAGCCCAATTCATTCTATTACAAGCAATTAAATGTTTATTTCCCCATTTCTTTAACCACTTGTTCGGATTTGGCTTTCATATATTGAATCAATTTGTCAACATCTTTGGGGTCAACATGTTGATTCGGCATGGCCAATTTAAAGGTTTGACGCATGGATTCAATATCAGGATCTTTATATTTTGATTCCGGATTGAGAATCCATTCTTTTAACCATTTATCACTTCTACGTTTGTGAACCATCAACAAATCCGGTCCGTTAAACGGTTCTCCGAATTTATGACATGCATTACAACCGTAGTTCAAGAATTCCATTTCACCCGGCAACATGTTTTTCAACTCTATGGATGAAGGTTTGAATGCTTGCATTTTGTTATCCCAGTTGATTCGTTCTGTCAATGCCAATACACGTTTATTTTCGGCATCTTGATCGAATGAAACGGTTAAGTGTCCGACCAGTTGACGCTTTTTAGGACTGTTTTGCGGATCCACAACGATAGGATAAACACCGGCTTTTTCAGCGTTAAACTTGATTGTAGCGGTTTCTCCCGGAGCGTACGGATACATTTTATCATACGAAACAATTTCGTAAACATAGTGGTCATAAGGTGTTTGACCCAAATTGGTCAAGTGAATAACCACATCTTGTCCTTGTTTAACATTGATATCCGCAGGTGTTACTTTACCGTCTTTAATGGTACCGAATACTTCAACGGTATTGCCTTTGGTTTCAACTTTTTCAGCACCGGCTTCGGTAGCATATGGTGATTTTTCCATCGTAACGATGTTCGTGCCTACCGGATATACTTCCCAAGTATTAGATTCATATACGTTACGATCTATCATAGCCGTATAGTGTGGTTCTCCCATCGGTAACGGTAAATCGTATATCAATTTGGGATGTTCTGCGGCGATATCTATCAACTGGTGGTTTTGCGGGTGTAAAGGTCCAACCGGATTGAAACGGTCGATAGACAATTTGTTCAAAGCAATCAAATATTTTCCTTTCGGATGTTTGGTATCACCGTGATAAGATACCAAGTGACCGATGTTGTAATGAGACGGTACATAATCCAAAACTTTTAAGTTTTTGTAATCCCACTTGGTTACACGTGAATCCACATAGATAGACGTGTAAACCACACCGTCTCTACTGTCGTATTGATTGTGAAGCGGACCTAAACCGACTTCCAAAGAACCGTGTAAGGCATCTTCCAATTTGATGATAGGAATGCCATAATCATCTTTGCCTTCGAATTTTTTAGCTTTGATGGCAGCCATGATTTTATCAAAGCTGTAAACCCAAGCATGAGAATCCAATTTACCGGCAACGATGATATATTCTCCGGAAGGGTTCACATCCACACCGTGCGGTGATTTGGGTTCGGGAATCAAATACAACAAACCGTTTTTAACCGATTCTTCAATCGTAATTACATGCATGCCGTTGATGACTTTTTTACCTATTTTACCGGCTTTAAACAATTCTTCGGCTTTTTTCCAGTTGGTGACGTGCAAGTAATCCACATCTCTTGAAGAACAACCGGCTTCAAACGGTGGACGGCCTTTCATAATACCTCCGAAGTAAACTTCCGAACAGAAGGAGTTGGTGAAACCCCAGCCGTAAGATTTTGCTTTACCGGCATCAGACAAGTCTTGGGTATAAGGCGGAAATTCGAAAGTAAACGAATTAGCTTCATCAACCTTACCGGTTTTGTTATCAAATTTCCAATAAGTCAAACCGCCTCTCCAATACTTTTTATAATTTTCTTCGGTTAGAGGGTAGTATTTTCTATCAAACGGGGCGGGATATTGTGCCGCTTCCATAAAGTATTCGGAATTAGGGGTAAAGAAAGAACCACCGTGATCGGAACGGAAAATCGGGTTTTGAACCACTTGTTTAACCGACCAATCTCTCAAATCCACTACATAAACTCTCGGATTAGCTTTATCGTTGATTACCAACCATTTTCCGTCGTAATCACCATCGGTTTCAGAGAATCCCGGGTGGTGGGTATCTCCCCATAAAATTTCAGTACCATCAATGAAACCTTTTTTCATCAAATTGTAGGTTTCTTCGGAATAACCGTAACCGGCATAAGGTTGACGGGTGTTGATAGGAACATATTTTACCATACGCATAGAAGGCACGACATAAGAAGGTAAGTTACCTTCTTGACCTCCCGAGTTAGCGGTTATCGCTTCATCTTTTATATTATCGGGCGTATATGTTTTAACTGCGGCTAAAACATCATCTTCGTTCAAACCTCTACGTTTGACAATGTCTTGGAAAGATTCCTTTCCTCTCGGTGCGCCTATATCACCGGCACCGGCTTTATTATCGCCCTTTTGATCGCCACCACAACTAGTGGTAAAAACAGCCACAAGCATTAAGGACATGGCTACACTTAACAATCGTAACCAAGATATATTTTTGATATTTTTCATAATCCAATTCAATTTAGAATTTATATACATTTATATATTATTTTTCTTGAGCTAATTTTTCGTTTAACAATTTCTTAGCTCTCAAACCAACATCGGCAGTTTTAACTTGGTATTGCCAATATTGTTCTGCCCATAAGAACGCGTCTTTCCATTTGCCTTCTTTGGCATACTTTTTATATTTGTCTTCGGCCATTTTACCTTTGTTCAATTGGTCAAAGGCATCATCAACCAAAGCTTTTACGTAAGGATATTTTTCAAAGTGATTTTTCTTCAAGTAATCCACAACTCCTCCGATGATATCTGCAGTTTCTTTGATAACTTTAACTTTTTCTTCGTATTTTTTCTTGTATTCGGCCAATTGTTCTTTGGTCAATTTTTCACTGATATCACCGATAGGTCCGCCTTTATAGCCTTTAGGTCTAACCAATAAGATACCTTCCATTTCCAAGTGTAAGGCTGAACAGAACTCGGTACAATAGTAAGGGAATACACCGGGTTTGTCGGCAACGAATGTCAAGGAAGCGGTTTTACCCGGCTCGAAAGAACCGTGTTTGCCGTAAGCGTCAACGGTAAAGCCGTGCGTTTCGTCTTC
>JALVST010000140.1 GCA_027024205.1 Flavobacteriales bacterium
TTGCAACAAGAGTTTCCTGAATTGCGCAAACGATACTGGGGTCAACATTTTTGGGCAATTGGTTATGGATGTTGGAGTACAGGAAATATAACAGACGAGATGTTGAATGAATATTTGGAACATCACAAAAAGCCCAATCAAGATGGTCAAGACAATTTTATAATTGAATAGGACTTTCAGTCCTTCCCAAACCTATGGACTTTCAGTCCATAGTGGTTTAGTTATGATACATTAAAAAAAGTAACTTTTTATTAAGAAATCTTAATTTTATAAAAACAGCATAGTTGCCGGCAACTATGCTGTTTTTAATCATTGATTTTTCAGAAAAATTATAAAAAATGCAGGGGATTTTATTTTTCTAAAAATTTTTATTATTTAGTTTGACGATGATCAACTATGGTCAATTCTTTCATAATATGTTGACAATTAGCCAATTTATCGACAACAAACAATACGGCGTGGTCGGTTACATGGATACTCCGGGCAATTTCGGGACGATAATACACATCTTCCATAACGCCTTCCCAAACACCGTCAAAGGCCAATCCGATATGTTCGCCCCGGGCGTTGAGGATAGGACTACCGGAATTACCACCGGTAATATGATTAGTGGCTAAGAAATCTGTGACCAAAGTACCATCCGTTTTGTTAGCATAGCGTCCGTAATCGTGTTTTTTGTATAAATCGATTAATTTTTGAGGTAAATTAAATTCAGGATCACCCGGTTTGTATTTTTCAATAGCGCCGTAAAGATGTGAAAAAGGTTTGTAAAAGACGGCGTCACGAGGTTCGTAACCTTTGATTTTACCATATGCAACCCGCATGGTAAAGTTGGCATCCGGATAGAAGAGTTTATCCGGAAATACCAACATCTGTGCTTTGATATATTTTCGCATCAAATCATTGATTTCTTCATTAATTTTAGCCACAGGTTTTCCCACTTTTTTATCAATCCATTCTTGTTGGGCATTGAACAATTTGTATGCCGGGTCATTGTTTAAAAGTTTTGAAAATTCTTTAGAATCTTTGGCGGCAAAAAGTTTGTTCAAACCTTCTTTACTACTCAACAAGGATTTATTGTAAAGTTTATCGGCCAATTGTCCGGGAGTTTGTTTTTTCAGAGCTTTTTTAAGTTCGGGACTGATAAATTGAGGTTTGACATTTTTTACATAAAAATCTATTAAAGCGGCAAAAATTTCTTTATCCGTATCTTTATCAAAATCTTTTAAAACATTATTGACGATGTATTCTTTGTATTTGTCTTTGGCAAAGGTATAATACATATTTCCTTGCTCTTTACTTTGTTCTTCTAAAATACCTGTAATCAAAGCAATAGTTGGTAAATCTATATTCCGGCTGAAAATTTCACTTGTATAATCCTGTACGACGGCATAAGGTTTCAGTTGTTCATACAATTCTTTTAAACGGGGCAGAACCCGGCCGTATTTGGCTTTTAGCTCCAGATTTTGATTGATGCGCCGGGTAAATTCCTTTTCAAATTGCTGTTTGGCTTCTACGGCTTTAAATTTTTTCAGTCCTTGACTTTCGCCTATCCAAAATTTCCAATAATTGGCCAAAGAAGCGTGTTTTGAAGCCAATTTAAGTTTTAAGGCTTTGTCTTTTGCCATACGTTTATCCATTATACCCAAAGTGATTTCACGAACAGCTACTCTGGCAGGATCACGCAAATCTTGTTTCTGTTGAACGGCATAAGATGTCAAGTATTCAGTGGTTCTACCGGGAAATCCGATAACCATGGTAAAATCATCCGGTTTTAAATCATCCAAAGAAATTTTTAAGAATTTTTTTGGTTTGTAAGGTTGATTATCAGGAGAATACATGGCTGGCTGATTGTTTTTGTCAGCATATATTCTAAAAATGGAAAAATCAATGGTATGACGCGGCCACATCCAATTGTCGGTATCGCCACCGAATTTACCTAAGCTGGCAGGAGGCGTACCAACCAAACGAATATCATAAAAAGTTGTGCGTTTAATCAAGTAATATTTATTGCCCTTAAAAAAAGGTTTTATTTTAATATTGTGAAAACGGTCTTGCGGTGTTTTTTGTTTGATAGCTGCAATATTTTTATCTATGGTTGATTGACGTTTTTTGGGGCTCATATCATCGGTTACACCTTTTAAAACATCGGTCGTGATATCAATAATATCATCTATAAATGTTACGGTTAAGCCTTTTGCGGGCAATTCTTCTTCAAACGAATTGGCCCAAAAACCGTCTTCCAAATAATTGTGTTCAATGCTCGATAATTTTTGAATGGCGTCGTAACCGCAGTGATGGTTGGTAAAAATTAACCCTTTATCCGACATGACTTCTGCCGTACACCCGTTTCCCAATTGAACCACGGCATCTTTAATAGCAGGTGCTTGATTGTTCCAAATATCGGCAGCAGTAATTTTCATACCCATATTTTGCATATCACTTTCCACTTGTCCGATGGTGTTGGGCATCCACATGCCGCCTTCTCCTTTTTGTGCATAACCGCTCAAAAAGATAAATAACAGAATTAATAAATTTAATTTTTTCATTTTATTGGTTTTATAGTTTTTTGATTGAACCAAAATTACAAATTTTTTAGTTGGGATTTTTGTTTTTAACGAATTATTAGGAAATTAAACGGCGTTAGGATTTTTTTATAAATAAAAGCTATGTTATGTCTTTCACTTTATTGGATGATTATTTGCATTCAATAATTTTTATTTCATTTTTATAATTTTTTATCTCTACAATATTTTTTTATCCGATGATTATCTGAGGGTTATTTTAAATAAAATTGTTTGGTTTTTGCGAATTTTCGACTTTTGAGGTGGAGTTGGCCGTGGCATATCAAAAAATGTATCTCCTGTATTTTTGAATGAACTATCTTAAAAAATCAATGACCAAATCTTGAAAATTGACAATGTGTCCGGCTAAAAAGCTTATGTAATGACAATATCAATAAAGTATCCCGGGTAACGTCACTAAATTGAAAAATATCTTCAAAATTCTGACGAGCAAGGTAGGGCATTTTTTTGAAGTAATTTTAAAGAAGACGTTATGATTTATTACTCATCTATGGAATAATTATTTATCTCATCCAAAATTTTTTGGACGTTTTGTTCCGTTTTGAAAAGTTTATCTTTGCAAATTTTTAATAATTCGGATGCTCTTTTGATTTTACTGTCCAAAAGGTCGATAGTGATTTCGGAATTTTCCATTTCCGCTACAATTTTTTGTAATTCTTCGAATGCTTCGGTATAAGTTAATTCTTCTGACATATTATTTAATTTTTTGATTGGGTTTGTTCGACACGACTTTCTATCAATCCGTTATAAAGCTCTGTTTTAATAATGTTCCCACTACTGATTTTATTTATGTCTTTCAAAATTTTGCCGTTAATACGGGTGATGCTGTATCCCCTTTTTAGAATATTTGTTGGTGATAGAATTTGTAATTTGTTTTCGACAAATTTAATGTCTTTATTAGCGTGTTTCAGTGAATATTTTGTGTTATGATTGAGACGGTATACAAGTTCTTTAAGGTAATGTTGTTCGTTTTCCAATATTCTATCACTCGAATTTTTAATCCGGTCGATATTTGTTTTTAATGCATGATTTTGATTGAGAATGAAATTTTGACTGGTATATTGTAAAACACCGGCACTTCTTTTGATATCGTTTTTGGTGGTTTGGAGCAAATGAGTGGTATATTGGCGAATAATCTTGATACTTTGATTTATAATCATCTTATTCTTAATGAACAAGTTATCGACCAATGTGCCGAATAGTTTTGAGGTTGCAATGAGCTTGTTTTTTTCTTCCTTTATCAATCTTTGGTAATAATGCTTGATAGTTGTAATACTCTCATTTAATGGAACCGAAAAATTATGGTATTGTTGTAATAAAAATTCGCCTATTTTGGTCGGTGTGATAAAACTTCTGTAACTTACCATTTCCGTGACTGTTTCGTTGGTTGAATGCCCGATGCCGGTTAAAACGGGAATAGGATAGGTCGCAACGGCACGGGCTAATCTGTAATCATCAAAACTACTCAACCCGACTTCGCCGCCCCCTCCTCTGATAATGGCTACGGTATCAAATACATGGCTGTATTTAGAAATCTTATTTAATTGATAGATAATGGTTTCAACGGCTCTTTCACCTTGCAAAACGGCAGGGAAAAGCAAGTATTGAAATTTATATTGCCAAGGATTATTATCAATCACGTTGATAAAATCTTGATATCCCTTGCTGGTACTGACCGAGATAACAGCGATAATTTTAGGTAACAACGGCAATTTTTTATGTTTGTTAAGATCAAAAATATTTTCTTCTTTTAAACGTTTTATGGTTTCGGACTTTTGCCTGGCCAATTCTCCAAGCGTAAAGGCCGGATCGATATCGACAATGTTTAACGACAAACCGTAAACTGAATGATATTGCACTTTGGCATAAAAGATTACCGTCATATTGTCTCCCAATGCTTCGTTTAAAATGGCTTTAAATTTGTTATTAATTTTTTCAAAATTAGTTTTCCAAATATTTCCTCTGATTTCCGCTATAATTTCATCATCTTTCTTTTCGACCAAAACGGGATAACAATGTCCGGATTGTTTGTAATAATTGAGTTTGACAATCTCCGCTTTCACCCAAAAGTAGTTTCCGGCATGTTCGGAAATAAGTCTTTCAATGGCTTTGGTTACCTTTGATAAAGGATAAATTTTTTTATCTGTCATGCCGTTTTTCTTTACAAGCTTATTCAAAAATAATAAAAATCCGGCAAAAACAACGTTCCACCGGATTTATACTATTAATACAAAAAAATGATTATTTGCTCTGTGCCAATAAGAATTCTTTATTGAGAATGGCAATATTAGTCAGAGAAATACCTTTGGGACATTGGACTTCACAGGCTCCGGTATTGGTACAACTACCGAAACCTTCGGCATCCATGGCGGCAACCATATCCTGTACGCGTTTGGCGGCTTCAATACGGCCTTGCGGCAATAAAGCATATTGTGCTACTTTGGCCGATACGAACAACATGGCCGAAGCGTTTTTACAAGTGGCTACACAAGCGCCGCAACCAATACAAGTTGCGGCATCAAAAGCCATATCAGCGTTCTTTTTGGGTATAGGAATGGTATTAGCGTCGACCGGTCGCCCCGAGGTATTGACGGAAATATATCCGCCGGCTTGTTGGATACGATCCAAAGCCGAACGATCCACAACCAAGTCTTTGATAACTGGAAAAGCATTGGCACGCCAGGGTTCGATAACAATGGTATCGCCATCTTTGAACTTACGCATATGCAATTGACAAGTCGTTGTCAAGCGGTCGGGACCGTGGGCTTCACCGTTGATAAACAAAGAACACATACCGCAGATACCTTCACGGCAATCGTGGTCAAAAGCCACGGGTTCTTCGCCTTTGGCTATTAAATTTTCGTTGAGTAAATCCAACATTTCCAAAAAGGACATATCGGATTCAACACCATCTATTTGATAATTGACCATACGCCCTTTGGCGTTTGGTCCCGGTTGTCTCCAAATTTTAAGATTCAGTTTCATAATTATTTATAACTTCTGGTTGTAGGTTTAACAAATTCAAATATAAGCGGCTCTTTATGTAAGATAGCATCACTCATATTAACATGCTTGGTATATCTCTCATAAGGTTTGGCCGGATATTCCCAAGCGGCAACGTAAGCGTAATTTTTATCGTCACGAAGGGCTTCGCCGTCTTCCGTTTGGTATTCTTCGCGGAAGTGACCACCGCAAGATTCGTTTCTGTTAAGGGCATCGAGTGCCAAAAGTTCGCCTAGTTCCAAGAAATCTGCCACATAACCGGCTTTTTCCAATTCGGGATTTAGTTCGTCGGCTCTTCCTGGTACACGCACATCTTTCCAAAATTGGGTACGTAATTCTTGAATTTCCTTGATAGCTTTTTGTAAACCTTCTGCATTACGGGATAATCCCACTTTGTCCCACATGATTTTTCCAAGTTTTTTGTGGAAATAATCAACAGAATGTTTACCGTTGTTGTTGATAAAGAAGTCGATTTCTTCTTTGACTTTGGCTTCGGCTTCATCAAATTCCGGTGTATCGGTAGGCACTTTGCCTTCACGAATATAGTCTGCCAGATAATCCCCGATAGTGTAGGGGAGAACGAAATATCCGTCTGCCAATCCTTGCATCAATGCTGATGCCCCCAAGCGGTTGGCACCGTGGTCGGAGAAATTGGCTTCACCGATGACAAACAAGCCGGGCAGGTTGGATTGTAAATCGTAATCCACCCAAAGACCACCCATCGTATAATGGTTGGCCGGATATATCATCATCGGGGTTTTATACGGATTGTCGTCGGTAATCTTTTCATACATCTGGAACAGGTTACCGTATTTTTGTTCGATAACTTTTTCACCGAGTTCCGTAATGAGTTTTTTAGAAGGATTTTTAATACCTTTTAAGTGCGCTTGTTCTTTACCGTATCTTTCAATAGCCGTGGCAAAATCTAAAAAGACCGCTTCACCGGTTTTATTGACGCCGAATCCGGCATCGCAACGTTCTTTGGCAGCCCGTGAAGCGACATCACGGGGAACCAAATTACCGAAAGCCGGGTAACGTCTTTCCAAATAATAATCACGGTCCTCTTCGGGAATATCAGTCGGTTTAAGTCTGCCTTCGCGAAGGGCTTTGGCATCTTCCAATTTTTTAGGCACCCAAATACGACCGTCATTACGCAGCGATTCGGACATCAAAGTTAATTTGGATTGATGTTCACTGCTTCGCGGGATACAAGTGGGGTGAATTTGCACAAAAGCGGGATTGGCAAAATAAGCACCTTTGCGATGAGCCCGCCAAGCTGCCGTAGCGTTGGATCCCATAGCATTGGTGGATAAGAAATAGGCATTGCTGTATCCTCCGGAAGCCAACACTACGGCATGTGCCGAATGTCTTTCGATTTCGCCGGTAACCAAATTACGGGCAATGATACCGCGAGCATGTCCGTTGATAACAACCAAATCTATCATTTCATGACGGTTGTACATTTCCACTTTACCGCGGGCTATCTGTCTGTTAAGCGCCGAATAAGCCCCTAAGAGCAATTGCTGTCCGGTCTGTCCTTTGGCATAAAAAGTCCGTGATACCAACACACCACCAAACGAACGGTTGTCGAGTAAACCGCCGTAATCACGAGCAAAGGGAACGCCTTGCATCACGGCTTGGTCGATGATATTACCCGAAACTTCTGCCAAACGGTATGTATTGGCTTCACGGCCGCGATAGTCACCGCCTTTTATCGTATCGTAAAACAGACGCCAATCGCTGTCACCGTCGTTTTGATAATTTTTAGAAGCGTTGATACCGCCTTGTGCGGCAATGGAATGTGCCCGGCGAGGCGAATCTTGAAACGCAAAGGCTTTGACATTATAACCCAATTCGGCTAACGAAGCCGCTGCCGAAGCACCTGCCAAGCCCGTTCCGACAACAATGATATCCAATTTTCTTTTGTTTGCCGGACTTACCAAACGGATTTTGTCCTTGTATGTCGTCCATTTTTTAGCCAAATCTCCTTCCGGAATTTTGGCTTTTAACGGGGTTCCTTCTTTAATATTTATTGTTGACATATGACGTTAAATTTTTTAATTGAAATAAAAGTAAACGGCTATGGCCGAAAAACCGATAGCTACTACAAATGCGAATATGTTGCCACAGCAAACCAAAAATTTATGACACTTTTCCCTCGGCGTTCCCAAAGATTGAAAAGCCGACTGAAATCCGTGGCTCAAATGAATCCCTAATAATACAAATGCAATAATATATAATAATGTATAAACCGGGTCTTTAAACAAGCCGGTGACTAATGCATAATGGTCGGGATTAGCTTGTGTTTTGAACGGTATGAAATAGTTATATAAATGCACCGCTAAAAAGAATAAGACGAATAATCCGGTCCAAATCATATTTCGTGATGCCCACGACGAGGAAACATTCGCTTTGTTTTTGACATATTTAATCGAACGTTTACCACGGTTTTGCCATTCCAAATAGATACCCATGGCAATGTGAAAGATAAATCCCAATGCCAAAATGGGTTGCATAATTTGGATAAACGGATTGGTCGCCATAAATTCTACCGAAGCTTCAAAAGTTTCTTTGCCCGGATAGATTAAGCTCATATTTATAGCAAGGTGCAGCAGTAAAAACAATACCAGAAAAAGCCCTGATATCGCCATAGCCACTTTCTTTGCTACGGAAGTTTTTAATATTGTCATAGTTTGAAATTTTATTTTTGCCAAATATACAAATTAGGACAGGTAAAAAATTGATAAATGTCAGTAAAGTGGTAAGTAGCAAGTAGCAAGTTATTGATAGTTTCGATTTCAGATTTTCGATTTGTTTTTACTTCTGCTTTTTAACTTTTGCTTTCTAACTTCTAATTTCTAACTTCTAACTTCTAATTTTTTTTGATTTCGCTGTCCACCTCACACGAGAATTATAGTCGTTGCGTTTGCAGTTCCTTAATTCTTTGTGGCGGTATATCACTACGTTCCAAGCACGCTTTTCGGGCCGGATGTTAGGCTATGGGTCATTGATAACTTTCAAACAGATTGGTCGCAGTCTACCGCATTCGAAAAATATAGTCGTTACTCTGTAACTCCTTATTTTTCAGAAGCGATATGTCACTTTTGTTCCAAGCCCGCGTTGCGGGCCGGATGTTAGGCTATGGGTCATTGATAA
>JALVST010000141.1 GCA_027024205.1 Flavobacteriales bacterium
TTTTTCTGATTTCATCACTATATTTCCGATTTTCTTTTTCACGTTCCCGTTGATATCTTTTGATAGCGGCACGCATATTGGCATCGTTTAAATCACGGGCTAATTCTATATGCACAACTGTTTCGTTATCAATAATATCTTTACGCAACAATTCATTAACCAAGCGGCGCAGCAAATGCATGGCACGCATCATAACCGGATTTTTAATGCTATTGATGATAGGACTACCTAAATAACGTTTGCCGTCTTGTGCTACCGGCGGTTTCGGGTAAATATCCGTCATAGACGGATGGTATAAATGTTTGATTTCTTTATCCGTAACATTAAATGTTTTTTTCAAGTAATCTTTGACCTGTTCTTCGATAGTTTGCTGTTTGATAAACTGATCTTCTAGTTTTTCATATTGTAAACGTTCTGAAAGGAGTTGAAAAGCAATTTGAAACAATTGGTCATTATCAGGTAAATTTTCAAAATTTTTCTTTCCAAAAACATTATAAATGTTGCTTCTCAAAATATTCTCATAAGCAAGAGTATTTGTGATTTTATTTTGATGCAAATCAAATATCGTTTTGTTTACCGAACGGTCGATTTTTTGCTTGACACTGTTTCTTTCAAAAATTTCTTGCACTTTATCAATAATATTTTGGCGGTTTTGAGCAATACCCCAAATTTCCATACCGACAATATCTGGAATACGTGCCAAAATAACCGCCTTGTCATAAGTAAAATCTTCAATTAAAAAATTCAATATTTTTCGGGCGGCTTTAAAACTAATAGAAGCGTAACCTTGCGGGAGATTAAATTCGACAAATTTTCCAGCGGTTTCTTCATCCAAACCTAGTTTTTTAGTAAAATATTCTTTGATTTTATCATCATCTTCAAAGGTAAACAAAACATGCCAAATATCTTGAAAATCAGCTGTTTTTTGCATTTTTTGCCCGTTAGGTTTTGTTACTTCATAAGTAAAAATCCGTTCCGCCCAATCATCACCCAAATATTTTTTAAACAATGCCGTTACCGGACTGCCGCTGACAGAAGTTTTCAAATCGTAATTAAACAAATAATGGGCTGATTTAGCTTCTTTCGATTTATAATAAGCAAGTTTAGGTTTTTTAAATTCGGGTGATACTAATTTTTTAACAATTTTCTCAAATTTAAAATGTTTGGTTGAAGGTGAGGATTCAAACAATGGAATAATCTTTTGTTTTTCAAAATCGGTTAAGAACCGCATGTCTTCATCATAAGGGGTTTGAATTTTAATATTGTTGATAAAACTCCACATCCTGAAAGCTTCAAAAGTGGGGTGTGATACAGTCATCCGGTTTTTACGCGGTTCAAAAACACATTTACCAACCAATCCTTTTTGTGATTTTAAAGGTCTTTGATAAAAAATAGCTTTTTTCAAATCTTTACAGAGTTCTTCCGATAATTCTTGTACTTGACAAATCAATTCAAACTCTTTGAGATAATGCTCTTTCCTGCCTAAATATTGTTTGCGGATTTTATTTTCAGCGTTTGACCGATCTTTTTGATATAGTTGCCAAAAATATTCTCCTAGACTTTTAGCACCTGATTCTTCAATTTTTTTAGTAATAGCGGCAATATTTTCCTTGACTATACCGGTTTCTTTTTCATTTTTAGCTTTTTCCAACCGGTTGCTCAAAAAACCGCGGCGTTGTGCCAAATGATAAAAAACTCGTCCTAAATCTTGTTTGTTAAGTTTTTCATTTACAGCTTTAGCTCTTAAATAATAGGGATTTTTATTGATTTTATCATCAGTACGCAACCATTCAAAAAAAGCATCTTTCTTGGGGTAACCTGTAAAGTTACTTTCTCGCCAAGCTCTCACTTCTTCCAATGATAAGGGCACCATTTGATATTTGGCAAGAACTTTCAAGGTTTCGTACTTGCGCAATTTACGTCTGAAAATCAACCGCCGTGCACTACGATAAGTTGTGCGTTCCGCCGCTTTGGATTTTTCATTACCTTTTTCAATAATAACCCCTTCATCAAATAAAACAACCCCTTTATCTAATAATTGAAATTTATTTTTTTGTTGGGACAACACACTCCACCCCAATGAATTTGTCCCTAAATCAATACCGAGAATTTTCCGAATTTCCATAATTAATAATGTATATATGATTATTGCAACGAATTTACAATTTTTTCTCCAATTTTTTATAAATATACCAGCAATTTTTATTAACTTTGTATCGGATTTTAATCTTATCACAATAAGGCTATATGCCGAAGGATTAAAACGTCCTAGCGTCCCGCATACTTTCTGTGGGACGCATTTTTTATCATTTAACAATAAAAAAAAATTCAATATGTAACCGTTACTTTATGATTTTATAACATTATATGAAACCGACATGATTAAAATAATCATTAAACACACAAAAAAATGATTATTTTAATCATCAAAGGTTACATCTGACCATAATGTTAAAATAAAAAAATAAACAGATGAAACAACTATTTTTTTTAAATAAAAAATGTCTTAGCATATTAAAAATCAATGACAAAAACATTTGCAAACGGTATAATTTTTGATGTTGTTAATAAAAAAAACAACACACAATGAAACGAAATTTTTGGATTTTATTATTAGCAGGAAGTCTCCTTACTGGACTTTCTTGCCGGCGTCACATCGCACCATCAGGCGACGATGAAGCAACACATACGCCTATCCCTGTAGATGATTTGAAAGAAATGGTCTATTATCATGACATGATGACAGACATTGTAGAAACCGTGATTGCTCAAAATATCGATAATGTTTCGAAACCTTCTTGTGTTCAAAGCACACCTATCAATACTTTGACCACCAAATGGGATTTTAATGATACTTGCACCATTCCCGACAGAAGACTATATGAAGGAGAATACAGAATTTTATTTAATCCGGGGAATCAAACGTACACGGCGTCATTATACGGAGAAAATGAAAATTTTCATTTAACGGTTGATGGTATTTCATTTTATAAAATTTCACTTATCACTATTGAAGTACAACCTGATAACAATTACGATGTCGAGTATGATGCAAAAGGAATCTTGCCTCAAAGTACGGATACGTTAGGCATACATCACAGCTTTCATTTAAAAGAAATTCAGCCCGGACAAACACAAGACGGGTCAGATAAGCGTTGGGAAATTGATAATGAACATTTCGAATATTCTATTTACCGGAACCTGACTTCTCAGCCATTAACACAATTTACTATTGACGAAACCATTGATAAAACCGAAAAACAATATGCTTGTCCATTGGCTGTAAAAGGGAAAGTGAAACTTTTAGATTATGATTTTAATATCTTTTATATTGATTACGGTAACGGCCAATGCGACAAAGAAGTAATCTTTTCCAACAATGATGGTGATAGCCGGACAGTGACGGTTGATGTACCTTAATTAATTTACTTACAATCATTTACAAATCAAACGAATACTATATTTTGGACATTAAAAACTGCTGTAAGAGATATAAAATTTTCTTATGCATTTATAAAAATATTTAAAGCAAAAACCTTTACAATGAAACAATAGTTTTGTAAATTTGTTATAACAAAAACAGTAAAAATCAAAAAATTATGGAAAACATGACAAGAATGCCTTTGTTAGGAGAAAAATTTCCACATATCACCGTACAAACAACGCAAGGCCAAATGACCTTGCCCGATGATTTTAAAGGAAAATGGTTTATATTATTCAGCCATCCGGCTGATTTTACCCCTGTTTGTACCACGGAATTTGTAGCTTTTGCACAAAAAGCGGATGAATTTAAAAAAATGGATGTCGAACTCATTGGATTGTCAATGGATCAAGTATTCGCTCATATCAAATGGTTGGATTGGATAAAAGACAATTTGAATGTCGAAATTCCTTTTCCGGTAATTGCCGACAGTGCCGAAGAAGTATCCAAAACTTTGGGCATGATCCATCCCGGTAAATCTAACAGCAATACTGTTCGTGCCGTATTTGTAGTGGACCCGGAAGGCTTTTTGCGTTTGATGATTTATTACCCGCAAGAAATCGGACGTAATATAGATGAAATTATCAGAGCGGTTAAAGCTCTGCAAACTTCTGATAAATACGGTGTTGCTACACCTGAAAATTGGCCCGATAATAAATTAATCGGTGATCATGTTATTATACCGCCGGCTACCGATATTGAAGAAGCCGGGAAACGCAAAAAACAAGACGGATGTTTTGATTGGTGGTTCTGTCACAAAGAACTATCTTAATCAAACAAAGGTTATATCCTATTAAAGAGAGCCGTCCGGCTCTCTTTTGATTTTGATAACAATCCGAAAAAAAACTTTAAATTTGTGGCTCTGAAAATACTATAAACAATATGAGAATACTCACAGGTATCCAAAGCACCGGGACCCCGCATCTGGGCAATATTTTAGGGGCCATTATACCGGCCATTGAAAAAGCTAAAAAACCGGAAAACGAATCTTTTTTGTTTATTGCCGATATGCACTCTTTGACCCAAATCAAAGATGCAGATACATTGCGTGAAAATACGTATAGCACGGCAGCCACTTGGCTGGCTTTCGGTTTGGATATCAACCAAATGGTTTTTTACCGCCAATCCGATGTACCACAGGTTACCGAATTGGCTTGGTATTTAAGCACCTTTTTTCCGTATCAACGGCTAACCTTGGCACATTCGTTTAAAGACAAAGCCGATCGCTTGGCCGATGTCAATACCGGTTTGTTTACATACCCCATGTTGATGGCCGCAGATATTTTGTTATACGATGCCGATGTGGTTCCTGTAGGTAAAGACCAAAAACAGCATTTGGAAATGACCCGCGATGTGGCTCAACGTTTTAACCGGCTCATGGGAGATAATTTTGTTATTCCCGAAATCGCTTTACAAGAACAAACCATGTATGTGCCGGGTACAGACGGTCAAAAAATGAGCAAATCGCGTAACAATATCATCGATATATTTTTGCCCGAGAAAAAGTTGCGTAAACAAATCATGAAAATCGTGACGGACAGTACGCCGCTCGAAGAACCTAAAAATCCGGATACCGACAATGTTTTTGCCTTGTACAAATTGCTGGCAACATCCGAACAAACAGAAGAAATGAGACAAAAATACCTCGCCGGCAATTTCGGATACGGACATGCCAAGCAAGCTTTATATGATTTGATTTTGGACAAATTTGCCGTAGAACGCCAACGTTACAATCATTATATGAACAACAAAGAAGAGATTGACAAAGCACTGGCACAAGGCGCCGGAAAAGCCCGCCAGGTTGCCAATGAAGTATTAAACCGCACTAGAAAAAAACTGGGGTTCAAACCGATTTAACATTATGGTTATCATAACCTTACAGCGCAAGAAATGTATCGGATGCAATTATTGTGTAGAAGTAGCACCGCAGCATTTTCAGATGTCGCAGAAAGACGGTAAAAGTATCTTGGTCAAATCTTATGAACGTAAAGGTTTTTATACCCTCAAAGAACCTGATAACGCCATATATGAGCAAGTACAAAAAGCAGCGGAATTATGTCCGGCTAAAATTATATCGGTTAAGATAAAATAAGTTACCACAATCATGTTATCCCTTCGGGGTTCAAAGGATTTTATTGTTTTTTATATTGCTTACACATTCAATATGGTCCAATAAATTGTCCTATTTTCTTGTAGTAGCGGTATAATACCTAAATATTTTGGGCTATTTTATATTTAGAATTGGTATTATTTGACATACGGACGTGTGTCGTCTCTACTAACAGACACTCTTATCGGGGTTGTTTTACTTGCAACTATTTACTTCCTTTGCTCTCTTTTAACCAGCATATAAAAATCATTCCCGAGTTCCAAATAACCTTGGTCATAAACAAAGTAATAAACTTTTTCTTTTTTGGTTTTATAAACACTTGTGATAAGATTGAAGTCAAATCCGGCAGCTACAAGCTTGGACTTATGCACATTGGTTTTACCTGTGGCATTTAATTCTTCCAAAATTCGCCAATTTTTTTTCAAACGGTTATTAGTAGTTCTAATCAGATTGGTATCCGCTTTATTTTTACGGTTATTATAAGCATTCCGGCAATAATCCGAACAAAATTTTTTGTCGGATCTTCCCAAGATAGGCGCACCGCATTCCAAACATTTTTTTTCCACGATTATTGTATATAAAAGTCTGATTGTCAAATATACAAATTTTTGATAATATGGTTTTTTGAATTGTTTATAGATTAGTTCGTTATTTTGATGATTGTTTTTCGTTTCATACTATAAGTTCGTCTTGTAAATTGAGAAATTGATGATTTGTTTCGGTTCATAGATTATTCTGCGTGTCCCAACGAATGTCGTGGATTCTTTGATGATTGTGTTTTGTTTCATACTGTATATTCATTTATTAATTTGATGAATTGATGATTTTGTTATAACTTGAATAAGTTTTATCAGTTCATCAGTTCATCAACTTATCATTAATTCTCAATTCTGTTCACGGGTATTTTTTCAACTCTGCGTTGATGTCTGCCGCCTTCAAATCCGGTATTTAAAAAAGTTTGAACGTATTCCAATGCTTGATATTCCGAAATAAAACGTGCCGGCAGGCTCAATATATTGGCGTCATTGTGAAGTCGGGCCAGTTCTACCAGTTCTTTACTCCAACACAAAGCGGCACGGATACCTTGATGTTTGTTAGCAGTTATGGCGGCTCCGTTACCACTACCGCACAAGATAATACCGAAATCCGCTTCTCCGTTTTCTACCGCATCAGCTACCGGATGGATATAATCGGGATAATCGACACTGTCTGCTGTATCGGTCCCGTAGTTAGTAACTTGGTATCCCAAATCTTTCAAAAGTTTGATAATGGCAAATTTATAACCGGTTCCTGCGTGGTCGTTTCCTATGGCTATTTTCATTTGTTTATATTTTAATTTAAATGTTAATGTTCCCGACAATAGTCGTAATAACCTTTTATGATTAAAATAATCATTTCTCCCGACATCGGCCGGGACAGGCTTTGTGCGTTTAATGATTATTTTAATCATGCCGGTTTCATAATACAAAAATTTTTGTTGCAAAGATACGTTTTTCAATAAAAAGAAAGCCGACTCACGAGCCGGCTTTCTCAAACATATCTTTACAAAGTTTTATTTTTTGATAAATTTAACCGTAGAGATTTTCTCTCCTGTTTTTACTCGCATCATATAGACACCGTTTTGCAAATCGGCAATATTTAATACCACTTGTTTTTGATTAGGTGCCAAATGACGTACTTCTTGTCCTAACAAATTGGTTATACTAATCAAATTAATATTAGAATCTGCACTGACATTTAATACATCGGTAGCAGGGTTCGGATAAAACTTGAATGACAATTGTTGATAATCTTCAATACCACTATTATCATTATCTGTTAAGAAGAATTGTGAATATCCAACATTGTTGTTGCCATAATCCCAAACTCTCAACCAATAATCTTGTCCGGCTGTTAATCCGGTTACTAATTTTACCGAATAAGGCGGCGTGGAAGCAGCAATGAAAATGATTTGACAATCTAACGCAGAAGAAGAAGTAGCACTATTATAAACTGCAAAAACAAACGACGACCAATCACCGGCAGTAGAGGAATGATGAACTTTAATTTCTCCTGTTGAAGGCGCCGTAAATTTATACCACACATCACCGCCTTGATAACTACCGCAAGTCGGTGTTCCGTTAATATGTTCGGAATCCATAGCAAAAGTATTATTGGCAGTAGTCAGACTGAATATTGATGCACCTTCAGGTTGAACATTAACATCAATGGCATACTCAGCTTCGTCATTAGGTTCAACTTTGACTACATAAAACTCTGAAATTCCAAAATCATTATTATTGTAATCCCACATTCTAACATAATAATTATGTCCGGATGTTAACCCCCCTACCATTTTCGGTTCTCCGAGATATGATGACGCACCAGATAATAAACTACAAATTACAGATGGTCCGGTAACACTGTTCTCATATATTTCATAGCCTATTACACCAATACCTCCCGCAGTGTTTCTAACGAAACTTACAGCACCGGTACTGGGCGCCGTAAATTTATACCAAACATCACCACCATTATAATTGGCACATGAAGGCGTACCTGGCGAATTTGTAGCGCCTATATTGTTCATATAGTTCATAACAATTGAAGAGTTGTCTCGGGGGTCAGCTAATATAATTGAACGGGGGTTTGTATTATAATCATTATAAGCGTTGTTAAAGGTAAAGGTATAGTGATCTAATCTCGGATAATCTGCTGCACCAATTGAATTATTAGCAGTAGTCCTGGATTGAGTTGGGTTCATGCCGGAATCGGGCGTTACACTTATAAAAGTAGTATTGGTACCGTCATAATAATTAAATCCGATAGAAGCATTTATAGAACTAGTGTTATCACAATGACCGTAATAAAATATTATTTCATTTGAGGTTTCTTTTAATTCCAAAATAAAACTCATATCATGAGATGAATCTAAATATTTTGATATGTTTTTCCAAGAAACTTTAAAAATTCTGTTAGGTGCCGTTCCAATGGTTTCATAAGCAACATAACCGTCACTTTCATAAATTCTTAAATCATCCCAAAAAGGAGCAATCATATTTCTTTTACCGACTCCTGTAGAAGATAAATTATTAGAAAAAGAAATATTGGTTTCCGTAAATGAAATTGCACCATTAACTCCAACGGTACAGGTATTATACATTTTACCACCATAGTAAAAATCAAATCCAATCGGGACACCGGTTTGTTCTTCTTCGTCTGCTCCTGTTGTCCACAGTGTTGTTGCCGAACTACTTGTGTCAGGGTATCCTGAGTTATCATCTTGTGCAAGCGTATAATAATCAACTTGAGCTTGAATATTAAAAATCAAGCCAATCAATAAAGTAAAAAGGGTTGTTTTTTTCATGATAAATAGGGTTTTATAATTAATTTTAGTCAAAATTATTACAATAACTTAATGAAAATTTAAAAAATTTATGACCGACTGAAATGAGTTTACAAACGACATGGTTTTTAAGATAAACGACATATTTAACAAACTCTTGGTATTTATTTTTTTATATATTATATATAATGTAAAACCTTAAAAATGATCAAAAGTCACCAAATAATAACTCTTAATAAAGAAAACCCAATTGAAGATTTAAGAAATATACAATTTATAAATTTACCCAAAAACTATTTTATATTTTACCGGCAAAGAATGAAAAAGCATTTGAAATCAGACAATAGTGAAATCAAAATAGATATATAAATATCTCCTACAAATTTCCTTTAATTTAAATTAAGAAAAAAAGACCGTCCTTTTTGGACGGCCTCATAAAAAATTCAAAATATAATCTACATGATTAACCGGACCCCTCCCAGTTCTTCTAAACGGTAAGGAAATTTCTCATCCGGTGAGCCTATAAACATAAAGTTAATGGGGATATGCCATTTTTCAGATAATTCTTTGATGAGCTCCGGTCCGAATTTTCCTTCAACCGGCACAAATTCTATATCAATTTCAGGATATTCTTCATCTAAAATTTTGATATTTCTAATCAATTCTTCCGAAGGTTTTTCTCCCGGTAGTAATACTTTTACTATTTTAACTTTTTTTGTATGCTCATTATCACGTATATACAGCATTGCCTTATTCATATTGGCAATACTTTTACCTTTGGTAAAAAAGACAAATTCCTGACTGTTAATCTCATCAATCAACCGGTCTATACCCTTATGTAAACGTAAGAAAAACTTACGAATGGGTTCAAATATGTATTGTATAATATTGAGTAACAATTTGAGCAACATCGTACGGTTGAGCATAATCATTACAAATATTAAAACCGGGATAAAATACATGGTAAAAATCAGCCAGTTTTCGGGATCATCGGGATTTTCTGGTTTCATAACCAAATTGCCTAATAATGCAATGGAAACAGCCGTAAAAGCGAGTATAATGCCATACCAAGGTGCCCGCTCGGGACGGGGCAGGTGTTTTCTTTTGACTTTTAAAAGCACATTACCGACAACAAATAATAACATTACTGATAAGAACGAAATAGTATAAACACCGGCTAAAGTTGTTACTTTTCCTTTGGTGATAAGCAAAACGGAAACACTAAGCAAAAAGAAAAATATGATAATGCGGTATGACGCATTTCGTTTGTTTTTCTTTAAGAAAAAATTAGGCATAATACGGTCCAAAGTCAAACGTTCCAACAAACCGGTTACCCCGATATAACTGGTCAAAACCGCCCCGGATAAAACTAAAAACGCATCAAGAGATATTAACATGGCCAACCATTGTCCGGCTGAATTTTCTCCTAATTGTATCAGTAATGTATTCTCATTAACACTATCTATCGGTAAAGCCGCTAAAGCTAAAAAAGCCATTAAAGGATTTAAAATGCTCACGACAATCCACATATTACGCAATGTCTTGGGAAAAACACCCGGTTTTTGTTCCTCTACGAAGTTAGCCGAACTTTCAAAACCGGAAATCCCCAACATAGACGCCGCAAATCCGAAAAAAATAGCTTTGGCAATACTGCCGTGTTTAACGGGATGATGCCAGTTTTCAATAAATACGTCAAAACCATGCTGTAAAATGTAAACGAACAACGAAAAAATTAATGCTGTCATCACGGTCAGATGAAAAAGGAATATGGCAATCGCCACTTTTGATGATTCTTTAATACCCATAATTGCCAGTCCGGCAAATATTCCCAACAATCCGATAGTTGCTAATATAATGATATCATTTCTTTCGATGCCGGCAACGTGAAACAAATAATGTATGGCCTCATTGGCGGATATAACGGCCGTTGCCATATATGATAATAATGTCAAGGTTGCCGCTATGGACGACATACGCTTACTGGTTGTGTTGAGCAAAGCGTTGTAAGCGCCTCCGTTTAAAGGCAATGCCCCCACGACTTCTCCATAAATTTTTCTAAAAAAGTATAAAACCAAAGCTACAATCAATAATGTTATCCATGCATATTGCCCCGCAAAAGCAATTGCCAATGCCGAAACATATAAAACAGACGAACTGATATCGTTACCACTAATCGCCGTGGCAGCTAATTCGCCGAGTTTTTCGTGTTTTTTGAGTTCCGGACGGTTATAATGAATTTGTCCGTCATCAACCGGCTGTGTTTTGGAAATCGTACTGTCCGTGTTCATAAATTTTCAATTTGTAACTGCGAAATTAGTAAAAAAGTTTTTATGAAAGATATTATTTGGATTGAAAGTAACACTTTGACAGGTTCAGTGACCTAAGTTAAAAGTTGTGCTTCACAAAAAATTTAGATTATTGATAATTTTTAACATTAAGAAATTTAGAACATTAAGATAAGAAAGTAAATCTTTATAATAATCTTAATGTTTCAATGATTTTAATTTTTCATTTTCAATTTTCAATTATCAATTATCCTTTTTGAAAAGTGAGGAATGATGATTTTTTTTGTGCTTCATATGAGCGACCTGTTTGTAGCAAAAAGTTACTGAAAATAGATTATTTATCTTTTTTAATAAAAAAACCTGCCAAAATAAATTGACAGGTTATAAAATATTGTTTTACAGCCGGGATTATTTTGTAAACTTGGCGTATTTTCTTTTAAATTTATCGATACGTCCGGCGGTATCAACCAATTTCATTTTACCGGTATAGAACGGATGCGACGTTCTGGATATTTCTACTTTTACCAAAGGATATTCAACACCATCCACTTCGATTGTTTCTTTGGCTTCCGCAGTTGAACGGGTCAAATAAATCTCTCCGTTTGACATATCTTTGAATGCGACCATTCTATAATTTTCAGGGTGAATGCCTTTTTTCATCGTCTTAATTTTTTTATTTTCCGTATTTAGAGTGTGCAAAGTTATAAACTTTTTTTTAATTGACAATAATATTGTTGACTTTTTTGGCATTTTGGTTAATCAAGTGCCTGACGGAAAGTGCCAAATGTAAAATAACCGTTGTCACACTTTGTTCTTTTACACTTTTCATTTTCTACAAACTTTCTTATTTACGAACATTATGAACTTTTAACTATCTTGCAAGCTCAAACAACTAAACAATGCAAATAAACGGATTTTCAAAATTGTCAAAAGAAGCCAAAATCGATTGGCTGTTACAATCATATTTTAATAATGACAATGCCGCCCGAAAAATTTTGTTACAGTATTGGCACAGTGATAAAGCCCTCCAAGAACTTCATGACGGTTTTATCGAAAATACCGTAAGTAATTTTTATTTGCCTTATGCTATTGCCCCCAATTTTTTGATAAACGGAAAAATCATTGCCGTGCCTATGGCTATCGAAGAAAGTTCCGTAGTGGCGGCGGCATCCAAAGCGGCCAAATTTTGGTTGGATAAAGGCGGTTTTAAAACCGAAGTAACCGGTACGGTCAAACCCGGCCATATACATTTTATTTACAAAGGACAAACACAAGATTTGATAAAATTTTTCAGGCAAAACCGTGACCGAATATTACAAGCGGTTGACGGATTGCAAACCAATATGCAAAAACGTAGTGGTGGCATCAGAGATATCAATTTGATTGACAAAACAGCTGCCATGCCGGATTATTATCAAATAGAATTTTTATTTGACACTGCCGATGCCATGGGGGCTAATTTTATCAATTCCGTCTTGGAAGAAGCTGCTGATACTTTACAAGAATTGGCTAGCGAACAATTGCCGGACAAATTGCAAATTTTAATGAGTATATTGTCCAATTATACACCGGATTGTCTCGTAAAAGCGTCTGTCAGCTGCCCGGTTACGGCTTTAAAAACCGAAGAATTATCCGGCGAAGCCTATGCCCGTAAATTTGTCAAAGCCGTAAAAGTTGCCAAAATAGAACCTTACAGAGCCGTTACCCACAACAAAGGTATCATGAACGGTATTGATGCCGTAGTCATAGCTACAGGTAATGATTTCAGAGCCGTAGAAGCCAATGCTCATGCCTATGCCGGAAAAACCGGTCAATACACATCATTGTCCCATGCCGGAATTAAAGACGGTATCTTTCATTTTTGGATAGAAATACCTTTGGCTGTAGGAACTATCGGAGGGATTACGGCTATCCATCCTTTGGTACGGTTCTCGTTGCAATTACTTCAAAATCCATCCGCCAAAGAACTGATGCAAATCATTGCATCGGTTGGTTTGGCTCAAAATTTTGCCGCTGTTAACTCATTGATAACAAGCGGTATCCAAAAAGGACATATGAAAATGCATCTCAATAACCTTTTGACTTTTTTAAAAGCTACTCCCGAAGAGCGACAAAAAGCCATACAATATTTTGCCGACAAGAAAGTCAGTTTCAAAGCCTTAAAAGACTTGTTGGGAAGAGATTGATTTTTAAGAAAATAAGCATTTGTATTGAAAGTTTTTTTAACTTTTGACAAAATTTTACTATATTTGTAACAATCATCTTTGTTGTATTACCAAATACAATGAAAAACTTGCATCATGAAAAAAATAACGACCTTTGTTTTTATCATCATTACCGGAACGGTTTTTTCGCAATATAACAGACATGTAGCCGCCAATTTTACAGGAGCCTATGGTATTTTGGAAAAAGATGTCAACGGCGACGGCAACATGGATATACTCGCTGCCGGAGAATCGGGAAATACCGTAGCATATTTTATCAACGATGGGAACGGCAATTTCACCCAAACGGTTATCGATAATAATCTGACCGGAGCCCGTTTTATAGACGGTGCCGATTTTGATGCCGACGGCGATATGGATTTTGTAGCTACCGGTTCGTCCGAATTGGTCTGGTACAGAAATGACAACGGCACTTTTGTCAAAACCGTTATTGAATCGGGGCTTAACGACCCCCGTCAAGTTCGTTTGTATGATGTCGGAACAATTTTTGATCCTTCACCGGACGGTGATATGGATATAGGCGTTTTAATCAGCGGTGAAAATTATGCAACGGTGTATTTAAATGACGGTAATAATAATTTCAGCCGTCTCAACCTGTTCAGTGTCAATACCCCCTATTATTTACATGGCGGTGATTTTGATGCAGACGGGTCGCCTGATTTTTTGGTATCGTCACACGGCAATAATGAAATTCTTTGGTACAAAGTCGGCTCGTTGGGGTTGATTTTGGGTGGAACAATTGCGTCAAACTTTAACGGGGCATACGGGGTAGAAGGCGGCGATATCGATTTGGACGGTGACGATGATGTGATAGGTGCCGCTTTTGTCGATAACGAAGTGGCTTGGTTTGAAAACGTCAATGGCGACGGGTCGTTATTTAACAAACATACCATTGACAACAACCTGCCCGGTGCTTCTTATGTGCATTGGTTGGATATTGACACAGACGGTGATAAAGATATAGTGGCAACCGGATATGGAGATGCTTCCGGTAACAATTCTCAAGTGGCTATTTACTATAATGACGGTAACCAGAATTTTACCAAAACAGTGATTGACAATACCATTTTGGGAGCTGTAGCTTTAAGTGTTCAAGATTTTGATGGAGACGGTGCATACGATATTGCCGTTGCCGGTTCGGTTTCCAATGAAATCGTTTTACTGACATACGATTCGAATGATATCGCCCTAAATGAAAAGGATAACTTATCGGTTTATCCCAATCCAGCTCATGATATCTTACATATTTCCCCGGCAGACAATGTACAACAAATCGAAATATATGATATCACCGGACGGCAAGTGTTTACAACCGGGCAAACAGATATTGATGTGTCAAAATTTGATAAAGGTTATTATTTGGTAAAAGCTATTTTGAAAAATAGAACTACGGTAACAAAAAAGATTTGGCTTTCAAATTAAAGCATCTTTAAATAATCCACTTCCCTTTTTGTTAAGTGACGCCAGTGACCGCGTTTGAGATCTTTTTTGGTCAATCCGGCAAACAAGACACGGTCGAGCTTGATAACATCATAATCTAAATGCTCGAATATCCGGCGGACTATCCGGTTGCGACCCGAATGGATTTTAATGCCCACTTCATTGTGTGGCGCCCCTTTGATAAATGATATATCATCGACATGAATAATGCCGTCATCCAATTTTAAACCATCTTTAATTTTTTCCATATCCGAAGGTCTGAGGTTTTTATCCAAATTAACATGATATATTTTTTCAACACGATGTTTGGGATGAGTCAATTTTTTGGCCAAATCACCGTCATTGGTAAAGAGTAAGACACCGGTCGTGTTCCTGTCCAGCCTGCCAACGGGGTAAATACGCACTGGTGCCGATTTTTCAACCAGTTCCATAACGGTTTTGCGGCCTTTTTCATCTTCTGTTGTCGTGATGAAATTTTTTGGTTTGTTGAGTAAAACGTAAACTTTCTTTTCAGGTTTGATAGTTTCCCCGTTAAATTGAACTTTATCGCCGGGCTTCACTTTATAGCCCATTTCCGTTATCACCTCCCCGTTTACACTAACGGCTCCTATCTTTATCAATTCGTCCGCTTCGCGACGGGATGCAATACCGGCATGAGCCAAATATTTGTTGAGGCGCATCGTATCATCGGTTTTTGGCACATTAGTTTGTTCCTCTGGATATTTTTTGTAACGCGGTTTGTCGTTTTTTGATTTAAAATATGTCTTTCGACTTGTTTTTTTATGTTGGGGTTTCTTTTTCATTTTTTAAGATTAAGAAATTAAGGTCATTAAATTTGAAATATTCATAAATATCCTTTACTAAACAAGGTAACAATATAAAGACAAATAAGTTTTCTAATTCTTTTACTCAACTTTACTATTTGTTAAACTTACACGCCGCCGCCTGACACAGACACCTGCCGGGATTAGGGACACCTAATCCCCCTACGTTTCACTTGTGACTTTCAACTCATAAATCAGTGCAAAGATATGACAAATTGGCATAATAAAAACATAATGTTTCATCATATATTCTTATGGCATATTTATTGTAAATTTGTCGATGAAAAATAGAGAATATGAATTTTGTTGATGTAAAAGGTTACCGGGATATCGTTGAAGATAAAGATACTAAAAAATTTATTTTGATCTATAAGAAAGGCACCCCCAATTCGGATTGTGCCTATGATGCTTTAAGTAAAATTAAAGACGGAAAAATTTTTAGCGTTGATGTCAATAAAGTTAGAAACGTGCATCAACATTTCGGTGTTAATTCCGTTCCGTCTTTTGTGGTGGTTAACAATGGTAAAGTGGAAAACATTATCAAGGGTTGTCAAACATCCAATTATTTTGACCAAATTATCCATGAAAAAAAGATAACTTATACGTCATCAAATACGGGAACAACTCAAAAACGGGTTGTTGTTTATTCAACGCCGAGTTGTCCGTATTGTAATAAACTGAAACAATATTTAACCAAACACGGTATAAAATTTACCGATATAAACGTAGCGGTCAATCAGCAAGCCGCAGCGGAAATGGTTCGCAAAAGCGGCCAACGCGGTGTGCCACAAACCGATATTAACGGACAAATTATTATCGGATTTGACACATCGAAATTGAGCAGAATACTTAACATACCTACTGAATAAATAACTAAAAACCGAAATAGTATGAGAGAATTACAACCATTAAATGAAAATGTTTTATTGGAATTAACAGATGAATTTACCGAAGAAAAAACCCCTTCGGGTATCATTATTCCCGATAGTGCCAAAGAAAAACCGTCATTAGGCCGTGTTTTGGCATTGGGTCATATCGAAGATGCCGCCGTAAAACCCGGTGATATTGTTATGTATAAAAAATTTGCCGGGAATAAAGTGGAACTCGACGGTAAAGAGTACTTGATTTTACCTTATGCTGACATTTTGGCCAAAATTACCGAAGTGGACAGCATTTAATCGACTGATTTTACAAACTTTGTAAAAAAAAATCCGCCCTATAAGAAATAGAGCGGATTTTTTATTCGTAATTATTGTATCAAAACAAATGCAGTTTAGAGTATTTGAAAAATTACTTACCTATAATCTCGGCTTCAATTAAAAATGAAGCGTCAACCTCTATTTGAACCGGTTGAACCAAAACTTCATCGGTAAGAAAAACGGCACTTATTTTTAAATGATCATCTTTTAAATATTCGGATAAATTATCCGTTAAGTGCTCCAATTTAATGGTCTGTTTATCATCATTCTGAATATTATTGAGCCAAGCTACACGTATCCTGGGCAAATTATCCGTTTCAAAATACACTTCCACATCGGTAAGAAAATTAAAAGTTGCATCCGGCGGCGCCACCGCATTTAGTTTGATTTCCTTAATGGTAGCCTTATCGATAAGTTCTGTTGAGGTATTAAATTCTCTAAAAATTTCCTCATTAAGATTCAAAAATTGAGCATCCGCTTCTACTAAATCATGTACGGGCGTTCCGGCAGGGATTTCAAAAATTGATTTGGTTTGAACGGTAAATTGCGTAAACTTATCAATTTTATCACATGAAAATAAGAAAATCAATAAAAAACCTGAAAACAGTATTTTTTTCATAATTTTGTTTAAACTATAGAAGTACAAAGATATAAAATTTTTAGTTACTTCTTATTTTATTTGATTTTTTACAATCTAAAACCGGATTCTTATATTATTTTCTAACATTTATATTTGATTTTAAAATAATTTCTCTAATATGAAAGAACGTTTTTTGCATTATATCTGGCAAAACGGTTTTTTTGATCAAAACAATTTGATGACCAATCAAGGCAACCGTTTATTAATCCGGTACAAAGGCTTATTAAATACCGATGCCGGCCCCGATTTTTTAAATACACAAATTTTAATTGACGATATTTTGTGGGCCGGACATGTCGAAATACATAAAAATTCATCGGACTGGTATGCACACGGACACGAAAAAGATCCGGCTTATGATAACGTCATTTTACATGTGGTTTACAACGATAACATGCCGGTTTATAATTCTCATAATCAACAAATTCCAACATTGGAATTGTCCAAATATATCGATAAAAAGGTTTTGAAAACCTATAAAAAACGTTTTGAAACCAAAACTTTTCTGCCTTGTCAAGATGCCATCGGTCAAATTGATGAAATCACTCTCCTTAACTATAAATACCGCTTGTTTATAGAACGGTTGGAAAACAAATACCAAAACATCAAAAATTGGTTATTGGAAACAAAAAACGATTGGCATCAGATTCTTTATCAGACACTTTTAAAATATACCGGCGGTCCGGTCAATAAAGAAGCTTTTGAATGGCTTGGACGTCTGTTGCCACATAAAATTTTTATTAAATACAATAATGATTTGATAAAAACGGAAGCCTTGCTATTCGGCGTTGCAGGTCTGTTAAATGATGAAAAAAGCGATGAATATTACAAAGTACTTCAACAAGAATACCGTTTTTTAAAAGCCAAACACGGTTTGGACGAACTTCCTGCCGGAAACATCAAATTTCACCGGTTAAGACCATCAAATTTCCCGACAATAAGGCTGGCACAATTTGCCCGTATGTATCATCAAACCGGACATTTGTTTGAAAAACTCCTCGAATTGGACAACCCCGGCCAAGCCCGTAAATTGTTTACCGTAACAGCCTCTGTTTATTGGGATACCCATTACAATTTTGATAAAATCACCAAACCTAAAAAGAAAACGACCGGAAAAGATTTTGTCAACCTTATTATCATCAATGTTGTCGTGTCTTTAAAATTTGCTTATCAACAACATGTAGGTCATTACGATAATGATACCCTTATCGAATTGATGGAAAAATTGCCGGCGGAAAAAAATAAAATCGTCCGTATCTATAACAATATAAACCTGCCCTCAAAAAACGCTCTGGACTCTCAAGCATTTATACAACTTTATCAAAATTATTGTATTCCGAAGAAATGTTTATCTTGCGATATTGGACACAACATCTTAAAAAAAGGCTTGTAATATGAATTTTGAAAAAATCAGATATTTTTTTGTGCGACACGGTTTTAATGTATCTACCCGTTTGGCTGACAAACTGGGTATTCCCGTAAACAATGTACGCCTGTTTTTTATCTATGCTTCTTTCGTTACCTTGGGAGCTTCTTTTTTACTATACCTGCTTTTGGCTTTTGCCTTAAAAATCAAAGACCTTTTTTATACCAAAAGACCTTCTGTATTTGATTTGTAACATAATGAATCACCAATAGTTTATTTTTTCCTTTTATTTTTGTTTTTTAATTTTTCTGTAAATGAACCTGTTTTTAAAACGCCTGAAAATTGTCTTACTCCGGTTGAGTATTTTGTTTGTGATTTATCAATTGTTACGATTAATTTTTTTACTTTACAACCGTCACCACTTTCAAAACGTTGATTTTGAACACTATTTAACCATGGTTAAAGGAGGCTTTCGTTTTGATTTAACCGGCATTTTATACCTGAATCTATTATACATTATTTTATATTTACTGCCGTTTCGTTTTGCTGAACACCAATGGTACCGCCGGATTTTATTTAGGATTTTCATCTTAACCAATGCTTTGGGGTTGGCATTTGATACCGGCGATATTTTCTATTTCGACTATGTTTTAAAACGCAGTACCGTAGAAGTTTTTATGTTTGCCGGTGAAAAGAATATCGGTTTATTGGCCGTGCAGTTTTTTAAAGATTTTTGGTGGGGCTTTTTGTTGTTTGCCGGTTTAATCTATTTGATTTACAAATGGTATCGTCTCATTCCCGACCCTGTTTCCGGACAAGCTTACAATTTTAAAACGTATCTATCCGGTATTATTGTTTTACTGTTAACGTTATATTTTTCTATCGTAGGTATTCGCGGCGGCTTTAAACGGGATACCCGTCCTATTACTATGAACAATGCCGGGGCTTATATCCGGAAGCCTTTGGAAATGGCTATCGTTTTAAATACACCGTTTACCATTATCCGCACTTTTACAAAAAGAACCTTTAAACCGGTGCATTATTTCAGTGACAGTGAGGTGGCAAAAATTTTTAATCCGGTTAAAGAATTTAAAGCCGACACAACAATGACAAAAAAGAACGTTGTCATTATTATCGTTGAAAGTTTTGCCCGTGAATATACCGGTGTTCTCAATCGCGATATCAAAGGTTATACGGGTTATACACCTTTTCTGGATAGTTTAATGCTGCAAAGTCATACATTTACCAATGCTTATGCCAACGGCCGGAAATCCATAGATGCCATGCCGTCTATACTAACCTCGATACCGTCATTGGTACAACCTTATATTGTATCACCTTACGGCACTAATAAACTTTTGGGTTTGGGAAAAATTTTGAAACAAAGAGGTTATAAAACCGCCTTTTTTCACGGGGCGCCAAACGGCTCCATGGGCTTTGATGCTTTTGTAAAATTAGCCGGTTTTGACGAATATTACGGGATGAATGAATACGGAAATCCGGATGATTTTGACGGTTATTGGGGGATTCCCGACGATAAGTTTTTACAATATATGGCTAAAACGCTTGATACTTTCAAGCAACCTTTTATTTCGACCGTTTTTACCCTCTCATCACATCATCCGTTTAAATTACCTCCGGGATTTGAAGGAAGATTTAAAGGGGGGGCTTTGCCCATCCACAAAGTCATTCAATATATGGACTTTTCAGTGAAACATTTTTTTAACACGGTTTCAAACATGCCGTGGTATCAAAACACTATTTTTATCATCACCGCCGACCATTGCAACCAAAGTTATTTGCCCGAATATAATTCTTCTATAGGACGACATGCCATCCCCCTTATCTTTTACGAACCCGGAAAACCCGGTGAAAAAGTATTGGACAGCACACTAACCCAACATGTGGATATTATGCCGAGATTGTTGCGAAAATTACATTACTCCGGTAAAATATTAGGTTTCGGCAATGACCCTGAAACCGAAAAACATCCTTTTATAGTAAACTACAACGGTGGCACTTGGGAATATATGCAAGATGACTATTTACTACGCTTTCGTAATGAAAAAATAACCGGTTTGTTCAACTATAAAAAAGACCGTTTGCTCAAACAAAATTTGTTACATACAGCCCCTGTCGATACGGTATTTATGGTTAAAAGATTGAAAGCTTTTATTCAGCAATATAAAAACAGGTTAATATTCAACAAGTTAACACCGTGATTGAGGTATTTTGATGACCGGGGCTTCGATACACTGTTCGCTTCGCTCACAGCACTCAGCCACCTTTATTTTGTTACAAATGCAGGTCACCGAGTGATTTTGCGACGTGAGGAGCAAAATAGTATCGAAGTGACCGGCTTTTTTACCAGTATTTGAGTCGTGAGAAATAAAGAAAACCGTCTTATTGAATTTTACTTTATCTTTGTCAAAAAGAGATTAAAAATATGGAAGCGATTTGGTACGGCATTTTAGCTATTTTATTAGGCACTTACATTCTGCTCGACGGTTATGACCTTGGCGCTGGAATTACTTATTTGTTTTTTGCCAATACCGAAGCTGAAAAACAAAAAGTAACCAACAGTATTTCGTCCATGTGGGACGCCAATGAAGTCTGGCTGTTGGCTTTTGTCGGTTTGGCATCCACTATTTTTCCAAAATATACCGGAATCTTATTTTACAATTTCGGCGGTTATATTTTATTGTTTTTCTTGTTTCTACTACTAAAAACATTGGCCTTTAATCTTATTATTATTTTTGAAAACAGGCCTGTTTTAAAACGTTTTTTCGGATATATATTCGGTTTTTTAAATATGATGCTGGTTATATTTGTCAGTTTGATTTTTGCCAATATTTTAAGAGGCTTACATGTTGAAGATCCGGAACGTTTAAGTTTTATCAGTCAAAAATTTTCACCTTTTACCGAGAAAACCGGTCTTTTTGATTGGTTTACTATCCTCACTGCCACTATGATTTTTATAGGAATTCTGATTCACGGACTCGGTTGGGTAGTCTTAAAAAATCAAGGCGCTTTTAACCGTAAATTAAAAAAGGTTATCCAACGGTTATCTTTTATCGAATTGATTTTAATCGCTTTGTTTTTAATTGCTTGGTATTTTATTCATCCCGGGGTTTTCCATACTTACTGGACTTATCCGTTTTTCTTTATTTTTCCTGTCTTGGCTTTGATTTCATTTTTCGGCTTGATGGGTATTCGTACTTATCAAGGTGAAAATAAAGCCTTTATCCTTTCGACCAATACTATTATTTTTTCGTGGTTTAGTGTAATGGTTGCCATGTATCCGCATTTTGTCATGCCCTTGGGCAAAGCTACATTAACAGCTTTTAATGCCGGATTTGCTTCACCCGAACGCTTTTTTATCGAATGGTGGGTCTTGGTCATCGGAATTTTGTTATTGGCTTATTCCATAGTCGTGCATAAATACATGAAAGGGGAGCTTAATGAATAGGTTGGATTTCTGAAAAACAGACAACCCGGATAATTATCTAAATGATTGTAAATCAATTTTCTATTGAGTTTTGCATATTTGAATATTATATTTCCGTTTTTATAACGTAGTAGAATTATTTTAGTATTTTAGCAAAAAGAAAATAATCGGTTGTTTATGAGAAATTTTACCGACCTCACTTTTTTTACTAATGAAGAAGGTAAAACTTTATTAGACAGGTTTAAAGACATTTTGAAACATGTAAGGTTTTTTGATGTTTTGGTGGGATATTTTAGAATAAGCGGATTTTATCAGTTATATGATTCGCTTGAATCAATTGAAAAGATTAGAATTCTCGTAGGGCTGAATGCCGATAACAAAACAATTTCAATCATAGAATCGTCACGTAAAAGTGGTGAGATAGAATTTGAAACCCATGCCGAAACCAGAAAAACGATCAGTAAGTATCTTATCGATGAGGTAGGACATGCCAAGGATACCCAAGAAGTTGAAGATGGTATTAAAAAATTTATTGAATGGTTACAATCTGGAAAAATAGAAATCAAAGCCCATCCTTCCAATCGTATTCACGCTAAGGTTTATATCAGCAGGTATAAAGACGGGCCGGATTTTGGAAATGTTATTACCGGTTCCAGTAACTTTTCGGAGGCAGGATTAAAAGATAATTATGAGTTTAATGTCCAGTTAAAAAATAGTGGAGATGTAAAATATGCTTTGGAACGGTTTGAAGATTTATGGGCTGAAGCTGTTGATATTGCAGATGTTTATACCAAAACAATCGGTCAAAAGACCTTTCTGAAAAACGATATTACCCCTTATGAAATTTATTTAAAGCTTTTGTATGAATATTTCAAGGCGGATTTAAGTTTGAACCCGGATTTGTTTTACGAAGATTTGCCCGAAAATTTTATGCGTTTAAAATATCAGGAGCAGGCGGTCATCAATGCTAAAAAGATTTTGGAAGAATACGGAGGTGTTTTCCTGGCCGATGTGGTAGGTCTTGGAAAAACTTATATGGCGGCATTATTGGCTAAACAATTGAAAGGAAGAACACTTGTTATTGCTTCACCTGCACTTTTGAGCGAAGGCAACCCGAATTCTTGGAAAAATGTTTTTGACAATTTTAAGATTCATGCCCATTTTGTTTCGGTTGGCAAATTGGATAAAATACTGGAACGAGGCGTGGAAAAATACAGCAATGTGATTATCGATGAAGCGCATAAATTCAGAAACGAAAGCAATATCAGTTATGAAAAATTATCCAGAATCACACGCGGAAAAAAAGTTATTTTGGTTACGGCAACGCCGTTGAACAATTCACCTATGGACATTTTGGCTCAGATAAAACTTTTTCAAAAAGCCAAAAACAGTACCATTCCCGGTATTAGAGACTTGGAAAAATTTTTTAAGAAACTACAAAACAGATTAAAGGATTTGGATAGAACCAATGATGAATATATGGAAATTGTAAAAGATAATGCTGTACAGATACGCGATAAAGTTTTAAAACATATTATGGTGCGCAGGACACGCGGGGAAATCGAAAAGTATTTCAAAGATGATTTAAAAGCCCAAAAATTAAAATTCCCGGAAGTAGCTGATCCACAACCTATTTATTATCAAATGAATGAAAACAC
>JALVST010000142.1 GCA_027024205.1 Flavobacteriales bacterium
TTCGGCTCACGGACATTCCAAAGGTATTATGGACGCTTTAAAAAAGGTTAAAGAACTCTTTCCTGATTTAGATGTTATTGCCGGAAATATTGTAACGGCACAAGCGGCACAAGATTTGGCCGATGCCAGTGCCGATGCCGTAAAGATAGGGGTAGGTCCCGGTGCCATTTGTACCACACGTGTGGTGGCGGGTGTCGGGGTACCGCAATTGACGGCGGTCAATGATGTTTTTGAGCAACTCAAAGAGCAAGAAGTTGGTATTATTGCTGATGGTGGCATTAAGTTTTCCGGTGATATCGCCAAAGCCATAGCTGTCGGAGCACATTCGGTGATGTTGGGCCGGTTGCTTGCCGGTACTGACGAAGCGCCCGGTGAAATTGTATGGCGTGACGGTAAAAAATTCAAATCCTATGTCGGAATGGGATCTATGGTGGCCATGCAACGCGGCAGCAAAGACCGGTATTTTCAACAAGATAAATCAGATAAAAAATTAGTCCCAGAAGGTATTGAAGCCATTGTCGATTACAAAGGTAGTGTACATAAAATTATTTTTCAATTGCTAGGCGGCTTACGTGCCGGAATGGGCTATTGTGGTACCAAAGATATTGATGCTTTGCGTTATGAAGCCCGGTTGGTCAAAATATCCAATGCCGGCTTGACCGAAAGTCATCCGCACGATGTGTTGATTGCCAAGAATGCCCCCAATTATGATAAGTAGAAACGTTTTGTTAAAACGTTTCGAGTTGAAAGGGTAAAGTATGAAAGTCAAAAGTTCAATTAGAGGCGAAAAAAACAGTCGGTGATATTTACGGTAATTTATACCAATAGCATACATTATACATAGTATGCATTATAAAGTTATCAATTATCCATTTTCAATTTTCAATTACTTCAATATCCGTCGTGCCGTCACATAAGAGTGTTTCCAATAAGGTAAATCCAACCGGGATTTTGTAACCCCTTTGGAAGTGGAAGCGTGCATAAAAATACCGTTTCCCATATATATACCGACGTGATAATATTTGCGTGTCGGGTGAAAAAAGACCAAATCGCCGGTTTTTAAATTTTTTTTTGAGATTTTTTTGCCGGTTTTCATCATTGCTTTGGTGGTACGGGGTAAATTGATGTTAAATACTTCATTGTAAACCCGTTGCACATAACCCGAACAATCAAAACCTTTGGAGGTTGTGCCGCCATACCGGTATCTCACGCCTTTGTATTTCTTATATTCCCGTTCTAGCTTTTGTTTGACGGTATTATGATGTCCGGAAACGGATTTTTTGGATTTACATTGGGTTAAAAATAAGGTGACAGTTAGTAATAATAATAAGTGTTTTTTCATTTTTATTGGTTATTTGTTATGTCCCGACCATAGTCGGTGATTATTTGATATGCATTGATCTACATTAGTATATCACTCCTTCGTAGTGGTATTCATTCACCTTTGTTTTCGTTCAGTAGATCATTGAGTGTCCCAACGAATGCCGAAACCGGAATAGTAATCGCTGTCATTTCGACAGAGCGAGGCACGAGCGACAGCCTGTCCCGACGAAAGTCGGGAAGGAATCTTAATCATTTTATTAGATTTCTCAGTCATTCCTCCTAAGAAATGACAGGTAATTGTCATTTCATCCAGCCCCCGATGTCCGATGGGGAGGGCGAGAAAAATCTCACTATCCATTTTCAATTCAAATGTACTTTTATACGTGTTTTCTTCCCAGATGTTTTGTCAAAACGTCTCTACACGCATTTTTTACTTTTTAATTCACATTCAAATAATTATACAATCTTTCCAACGTCCTTTCAAAACTTTCATGTCCTACTTTAAAATTCAAATCGGCATGTTTTTCATAGATATTCCGGCGGCTTTCAAACAAGGCTTTAATATAATCGTCAAATTCGCTTTCCTTCAAATCTTTCAGTAGCGGACGGTTATTTTTATTTTTTTTTAAACGTTCGGTTAAAACATATATATCAACATTGATGTATATTTTATAAAAATTTTTCAGTTCCAATAATTTACGATTGGTAGGCTGTAAAATACTACCGCCGCCTAATGCCAAAACAACATTTTCTTGATTTTCTCTAATAAAATTTTTTAAAACCAGATGTTCAATTCTTCTGAAAGCAATTTCGCCTTCTGATGAAAATATGTCATTGATGGTTTTACCTGTATAGGTTTCAATTAAAGCATCCAAATCTTTAAAGTCATAGCCTATTTGTTTGGCTAATTTTTGCCCCAAACTCGATTTGCCTGCTCCCATAAAACCGTATAAAGCTATTCTCATAAGTATCGGATTAAAATACAAAGATAAAATTTGAAGTTTAATATCCAAGACCGGTTTAAATAATTTTGTGTTTTAAGAAAAAAATCTGAAATTATCGTATTTTTGCGATCTATGACTAACACAAATTTTGACAATTGGCAGCAGCAAATTTCAGGTGATGATATTTTAATCATTGCCGGCCCTTGTAGTGCTGAGACCGAAGAGCAGGTTTTGGCGACGGCACAGGGAGTCAAAAAAGCCGGTGCACATATTTTAAGAGCGGGTATTTGGAAACCGCGTACCCGTCCGGGTAATTTTGAAGGCGTCGGGGCGATAGGTTTGAAGTGGATGCAACGGGCAAAAGAAGAAACCGGTTTGCTAACGGCCGTTGAGGTTGCCAATCCGCATCACGTAGAGTTGGTATTGCAGCATGATATCGATGTATTTTGGATAGGTGCCCGTACCAGCGTTAATCCGTTTTCGGTTCAAGAAATTGCCGAGGCTTTGCGTGGTACGGATAAAATTGTTTTAGTCAAAAATCCTATCAATCCCGATTTGGCTTTGTGGATTGGCGCATTGGAACGTATTGCCAAAGCCGGCATCAAAAAATTAGGAGCTATCCACCGCGGTTTTTCCAGTTATAAAAAAATGCCCTATCGTAATGAACCTTTGTGGCAAATACCGATAGATTTAAAGACCCGTTTTCCGGCGTTGCCATTGATTAATGATCCTTCACATATTTCGGGCAAGCGGGAGAATGTTTTTGATATTGCCCAAACGGCTATCCAGTTACTTTTTGACGGCGTGATGATAGAGACTCATATCAACCCCGAAAAGGCATGGAGTGATGCACGGCAGCAAGTAACCCCGGAAATGTTGGCGGAGATGATACCCGAATTTGTGCCCCCAAAAAACAAAGTCTTTAATACCGATTTGCTCAAATCATTTAAGATATTGCGAAAAGAAATTGACGATTTGGATACCGAATTAGTACAATTGCTTAAAAACCGGCAAGACAAAATTGAGGCAATCGGGCGGTTGAAATTTAAAGAAAATGTCGCTATTTATCAGAAAGAACGTTGGTTGGATATTCTGAACAAAGCTATCAATAATGCTCGTGAAAATAAGGTCAATCAAAAGTTTATCGAGCAATTGTTCCGTTTACTGCATCAAGAAAGTTTGAAATTGCAACATCATGTTTTTAACGCTTTAAACTCAAAAGATAAATGAAAGGTATCGTTACCAAATCGACCGGCAGTTGGTATGAGGTGAAGAATGAAGCGGGGCAGATGATGTTGTGCCGTATCCGGGGTAAATTTCGTATCAAAGGCATTAAAACGACCAATCCGGTTGCCGTAGGTGATTGGGTGGACTATCATTTGGAACAAGGTAAAGATACCGGTATCATTACGCATATTTATCCCAGAAAGAATTATTTGTTACGGCGTTCTACCAATTTGTCGAAACTTTACCATATTCTAGCGGCAAATATCGACAGGGTTTTTGTAACGGTGACGTTGACACAACCGGAGACAACCACAATTTTTATCGACCGTATTTTGGTGACGGCGGAAGCTTATAATATTCCTGCGGTTATTTTGCTTAATAAAGTGGATTTATTAAATACGGAAAGTCTTGCGAAACAAAAAGAAACATTTAAAGAAATTTACCGTAAAGCCGGTTATCAAGTTTTGGAAGTGTCAGCGGTTACGGGTTATAATATCGATAAATTAAAAACTTTGATGAAAGCTACTACATCAATGTTTACAGGGCATTCCGGAACGGGAAAATCGTCGTTAATCAATGCCGTCGAACCCGGATTGCATGTCAAAATCGGGGATATATCCAAAGTACACCGGCAAGGCAAACATACGACGACATTTGCCCGGATGTATGATTTGAGTTTTGGCGGGCATATTATAGATACGCCGGGTATTCGTGGTTTTGGCGTAGTGGATATGAAACCCGAAGAATTGGACGCTTATTTCTCCGAAATTTTTAAATACAAAACGGATTGTAAATTTAACAATTGCCGGCATATCCGGGAACCTGGCTGTGCCGTCAAACCGGCTGTTAAGACAGGCGAAATACCTTTGTCACGCTATAAATCTTATCTGCAATTGCTCGATGAAATTGAAAATGACAGCGGGCCTTACCGGTAGGATTTTATTGAAGAAAGTTTAAATTATTATTTATACATTTAATTTTATAATTATATATCATTTGTTACGAAAGGCAATTTCATAAAAAAAATGAATTCAAACCAAATATTTTGACCCTAGGACAAAAAAATCCCGTTGAAATGTTAACGGGATTATTATTTCATTTTTTTAACCGGGGTTATTACCGCAAGCGGATATTTTCAATCACTTCAAAAGTATCGGGATTGATGACTTCCATATCAATATGTTGCCCTTCAACAGTAAATAACATAAGAGCATGTAAGGTTGAGAATTTTTTTACAAATTTTCGCCAAGGCGTTTTTTCGAGTGCATAATAGGGGGCGCCGGAACTGCCGTTAGTAATTTGTAAGAATGGCCGTTTGAATTTTATTTTTTTGCCTGTCCAATTATCCGGATAAATAGGGGTATTATTGTTGACTTCCAAACGGCTGTAATTGTGTTCGTCACCGCAGAGTAAAGCTACAAATTTGTCGCTTTTATTGATCAAAATATCCAGGATTTCATCGCGGCGTTCTATGATCCCTTTATCAACGGGTTTGCCGGCTACATAAGGGCGTATATCGTTATTGCCGTTGTACCACATATCATCGTCCAAGTGTCCGGCATTGGGAAAAGCCGGTGTGTGAAAAGTAACAAAAATATGATCTATATCTTTGTCCGCTTCATATTTGGCAATGGTTTTTTTAAGCCATTGGAGTTGATTGTCCATGATATAGCCGTGTGCATTTCCCGAAGTTAGAGGAATATCAGCGGTAGAGGATGCATACCAATAGTTGGAATTCATCACAATCATAGCTACATTGCCGTAAGTATAATCATAAACATTTTCTTTATATGAAGGAAAATCTATCGTTTTTTTGGAAGGGTCGTATTTATTACCGTCCTCCGATTTCAAATTGCTGACGGGCATGGTAAAATTATCGGCAAAAGTTTTTTCAGCGCTGTATTTATCAAATGGAAATTTATCAACAAAAATATGTCCGAAATAGTAGGAATGTCCTTTATATCCGGTGCGTTTAAAAATACGTTCTATTGATTCGTGGTTTCCCATGGCAACATAAACAGGATGATAGTGCCAATAGTTTCCGGCAGCATGTTTCCAGTTGAGTAATTGCAGGTTTTGTTTATTGTTGCTGTCGTTATAACCGGTCATTAAATCACCGGTAAATTGGAAAAAGGCGGCATTTTTGTAGCCTGCTAGCATCATCATTTTTTTTAGAACATAGGTGTTGACACCATACAAATCACGTTCGCCGCCTCCTTGTCCGGCACGGCTGTCGGAAGCATAGGCAAAAGTGAATTTACTACGACAACCTTTTTTGGGGGCGGTTGTTAGTTGGTAAGTTTCTTTCCAACCGTCATATAATAATGTGTAATTGTATGAGGTTTGGGGTTTTAAGCCGCTAATGCTGATTTCATGTTCTTTTACCGGTACAATATCGGAATATACTTGGTCATTGACACGGATTTGTGCGATAACATTTTTGTTGGTTTTAAACGAAATAACCAAATTCTCGTCTGTTACTTGATTGACAAAAGGGCCTTCAATCAATGAAATATCTTCTTGAAATAGACCGTTTTTGTCTTTTTTGAGATTGAGTCGCCCATCGTAAATGACTTGTCCTTTTTCATTGATATAACGATATCCGAGGCGGACTTTACCGGTTTGTTCCCAATCGATAAAATCGTATTTACCTTTCAGATTTGTAAAAGGGATTTCAACCTTACCGTTTTTTACCTTAACGGTTCTCTTGAAAAAAACCGGCCCGGGATATTTGACGTTATTAACTTTGATCAAGCCGTAACTGACTTTACCGTTGATTCTTTCATCGTGAAAGTCCAATTGAACCCCATTTTCAGTGCCGGTTACTACCGGTTCGGCTATTTTAGTATAAGTATAAAGCGGATTGGATTTTTTTTCGGGGTGAAATATTTTTTTATCGACAACCCCCAAAATGCCATCTTTGTATTTTATGTGGGAATATGATTTTGGAACTTTTATTTCTTGTGCTTGATGATAAAGACTCAAAAATAAAAGAAGTGTCGTTGTAATTTTTCTAAATGTTTTCATGCCGGACAATTTTTAAATGATACAAAAATAAATCATTTTTATTTCTTTATTTGAAAAATTTGACTTAATTTCGTTTAATAATTAAAAATGAAAAATTATGATTGCTTACATAATGCCTTTGGGAGTTATCGGACCACAACAATTGATTTTGATAGCCATTATTGTTCTCATTTTGTTCGGAGGAAAGAAAATTCCCGAATTAATGGGTGGTATCGGTAAAGGAATTAAAGAATTTAAGAAAGCCACTTCGGATGATAATTCCGAAAGTGTTACTGACAAAACAGAAAAAAAAGAGCAAAATTAATTTTGCTCTTTTTATATTTGATGTCAAATGTTTGATAATAATTGTAATTTTAATTTCTATCCTTACGAAAAATAGGGAGAAAAATCTCATTCTAAATTCTCTCTTTGAGCAAGGATTGTCGCTATTCTCCATTCTTCGTTTTCAATTCTCTTTTTTCAATTTAATCGTCCGCAGAATAGCTTCCAACTGTACCATATAATCGCGTTTATCAATAGCCGGGGCATAAATAAAGCCTTCCCCTACGATCATCCGGTGATGTTTTTTGTCAATGATGGAATAATTGACATAGGGGCCGCCCATAAAATCGTTTTTCATATTCCACAGACCACGGGTTTCAATGGCACGTTTACCATTGATAGTGGTCATAACTTGGGTCGGCGATAGATTATATTCCGATTTCATATAAGTACTGTCCAAAGGACCGGGAATGTATTTTTTACCGATGGAATCACGATAATAAAGCACTCGATTACCTTTCAAATCCTGTTCGTCTTTTAAGGGGACACTGTATAACAAAATATCCGCTTCGCCGTTTTTAACGTCCCGGCGAAACCAAAAGAAATTTTTTTGATGGTCAACCAATGCAAAATAATCGGGAATATCAATGCTAATGCCCAATTCTTTTTCAATATCGGCATTATTTCGTAAAGCTTTACGCTGTACATTTTGTAAATGCTTAATCTCAAATTGATTAAACCTTTCAATTATTTCTTGTGCATGTTTGTAAAGCAACTTTTTGATTTCTTCATTATTTTTACCTTCCACTTCTACAATTAATTGGGGCTTGGCAAATCTGTCTTTATAATATTTTACAGCGTTTTTATTTCCTTTTTTTATAATTAAAATATCACGTATATTTTTAAAAATATCCGTAAACAAATGCGGTGAGGCTTGATGTAGGGTATATTGCGGTTCGGATTGGGGCAGGTCGGTAAACTCTGATGCAAAATATTTACGGATACTGTCTCCTACGGATTGTTTCCAATCTTTATCGTCCATAATGACTAAAATATTGTGGGTTTTTCCGGTTGATTCGGGCAAAATTTTTTGATTATCATTTTGACATGAAAAAAGAAAATATACGGATAGTATGTTTAAAAAAATAAATTTTTTCATCTGTTTATTTTTCATCTGTTTATTTTTTTATTTTAACATTATGGTCAGATGTAACCTTTGATGATTAAAATAATCATTTTTTTTTTTGTGCTTAATGATTATTTTAATCATGTCGGTTTCATAAGTTTTGTAGTTTATTAATAATAATAAAGTTATAACAAAAATTATTCCTTTATTGCGTAAAAATCCTTAATTCCGTAATTTTTTTTCTCCGTTGTAGCAGGGATTCTGCCGCAATGTCAAGACCTCATACAAACGGTCAAATAAAGGAAGGAGCCCTATTTTTTTACCGGCGTTAAGATTTGTAGATTTTCAATTTCATACCGGGTTTTATTTTGGAATGTTTTTTCAGGCGGTTCCATTTCATGATTTCAGACAAACTGACATTATATTTTCTTGAAATATTCCAGAGTGTATCCCCGGGTTTTACTTTATATGTTACAAAACTTTTCTTTTTCTTATGGTTTTTTGTTCGTGATTTGGTAGTTTTGGATTTATGATAAACTGCGGGGTACCGCGAATAGATTTTTAATTTTTGTCCGACACGTAAACGATTGGAACGCAGTCTGTTGGTTCGTTTTATTTTTTTGACAGTCGTATGAAAACGCCTAGCGATACGTCCCAAATAATCTCCCGGACGTACCCGGTAAACAATGTAATTATTGAGCTTGTAAAATTTGGGTAAAGGTTTTTCCTTTTTGTTTAATTCTTTTTCTACAAGTGTGTAGATTAAAGCTTCATTGTTGACGAATATTCCGACCAAATCTACCGGAAGTTTCAAGGTATAAAATTTATTATCGACGTAAGGGATAATGTTTAATTTATATTGCGGGTTTAAAAATTCGAGTTCCTTTTCGTTTATTTTTAATAATCTTGAAATTTGATTGAAAGTGATGGTATGTTTTACGACAATGGTATCTGTTGCTATATAGTGATAGTCCGGTTTGGAAGGGATAATACCGTATTCTTTGGCATATTCGCCTAAGAATAATGTTGCTTGAAACAGCGGAACGTATCCGGCAGTTTCCCGGGGTAAATAAGGTCTGATATTCCAATAGTTGGTATAACCGCCTGAACGGCGAATCGCTTTGGTAACATTACCCGCCCCTGAATTATAAGCGGCTAATACCAGATTCCAATCGTGGAAGACTTTATACAAATCTTGCATATGCTTACAGGCGACTTCGGTTTCACGAATCGGGTCAAAACGTTCATCTACATACGAATTGATTTCCAGTCCGTATAATTTACCGGTTGAGTACATAAATTGCCATAGTCCGCCGGCGCCAGCACGTGATACCGCTCTCGGATTTAAAGCAGATTCTACAATGGCCAAATATTTCATTTCGAGCGGGATATTATATTTGGCTAATTTTTCTTCAAAGATAGGAAAATAGTATTCCGCTATACCGAAAAGCTTTGCCAGACTTTTTTTACGGTGTTTTAAGAAAGCTTCAATAGTACGGGCTAAGGCCGGATGATAAACGATATCCAATTGTGTTTTTTGGTTAAGCAATTCCAATTGATGTTTCAGTTTCAGGCTATCCAGATGCACGCCGGTAAAAACCACGCTGTCTATATTGATTTTTAAGCTGTATATACTGTCATATAATTCCGGTTGATAGTATTCTTTATACCACAGACTGTCCATACGTTTGACGTTGGGCAAGTCTTTTAGGACAACATTATCTATGTTGAGGCCGGTTGTATCAATCAAAACATTTTTTAATTGTTTTATCCGGGTTGTATCATGAGCTGGCTTATGCGTTTGAATACGGTTTGTATTGTTTCGGGATGTTTGCGGCTTAACTTGTTCAGGTTGTAATATGCCGGAATTTCCGGGATTTGCATTTTTTTGTTGCGCAAATGCGGTAGTAAAACTTGAAATTAATAAGTATAAAAATATTTTTTTCATAAATATAGTTTAATCTGATAGAGCAACAATACCGGGCAAGTCTTTACCTTCAAGCATTTCCAATAAAGCACCGCCACCGGTAGAAATATAACTGATTTTATCTGTCAGACCCAATTTTTTAACGGCTGCCACAGAATCACCGCCACCAACCAATGAATAAGCTCCGTTTCCGGATGCTTTACCTATTGATAAACCTATTTGTTCCGTGCCTTTGGCAAAGTTGTCAAACTCAAAAACACCGGCGGGACCGTTCCATATAATTGTTTTGGAGTTTTGGATAACTTCATCGATTAGCTTGCGGGTTTTGGGTCCAATATCCAAACCTTGCCAACCGTCGGGTATATGATGAACATCGACAATTTTGGTTTGGGCATCATTAGAAAACTTATCAGCTACAACCAAATCAACGGGTAAAATTATCTTGACCTCTTTCTCTTCTGCTTCTTTTAAAATTCTTTTGGCTAAGTCCAATTTGTTATCTTCAACGATAGAATCGCCTGTTTTATTGCCGAGTGCTTTTAAAAAAGTATATGCCATTCCACCGACAATAATCAAATTGTCCACTTTGTTTAAGAGATTTTCAATCACACCGATTTTACTGGAAACTTTGGCGCCGCCTATAATGGCGGTTACCGGTTTTTGACCTTTATCGAGAGCTTTCCGGATACTGTTAATTTCTTTTTCGAGTAAAATGCCGGGAGCTTTATGCTCTTTGTCGAAATACCGGGCGATAACGGCCGTTGAAGCATGTGCCCTGTGTGCCGTGCCGAAAGCATCATTGATATAATAATCGGCTCCTATATCGGCCAAAGCTTTTGCAAAGTTTTCGTCTCCTTGCTTTTCTCCGGGATGAAAACGAAGATTTTCAAGTAAAAGAACTTCACCCGGTTTTAAACCTGCAACGGCTTTTTTGACATCTTCTCCCGTGCAGTCATTGATAAAACGGACTTTTCTACCTAAAACTTTTTCGAGTTCGGGGACAATATGCCGTAATGAAAATTTATCTTCTTTACCTTTGGGCCGTCCCAAATGGGACATTAAAATAACACTGCCGCCGTCATTTAAAATTTTTTCAATGGTAGGTTTGGCGGCAAGGATGCGGGTATTATCCGTAACACTGAACGTATCGTCAAGCGGCACATTAAAATCTACCCGGACCAAAGCTTTTTTATGGTTAAAGTTGATGTCTCGTAAGGTTTTCATATAGCTGTTTTATATTTCTAATAACAAAAATACAATTTTTTTATAAAAAAAGCCCGCTATACTGTAGCGGACTTTATATAAAATTATAAGAATCTTATTTGTAAAAATTAATTCTGTCATCTTCTATATCGGCTTTCTTTTTCAGAGCTTCGGTCACTTCACGTTCAATACCTCTCAAACGTTCTTTTCTCAATTTGTCAACGTAAGGGTAGTAGTTTTTGATATCCGCAGCTCTATTAATTTTAATTGTTTTAACCACATAAACAGCTTTTACGCCTTCTACTGGTTGAGAAAATTCTCCCGGTTTTAAACTGAATGCTTTGGCAACGACAACCGGTTCTTTACCGAAACCGGGAATAAATGGATTTTTCATTGTAACTCCCGTTGCGGTACCGGTTCTGGCTTTGGCGTTTTTGGCCATTTCTTCAAAAGTATTGCCTTTAAATTTGGCTTTAATAATTTCCGCTTTCTTTTCTTTTATTAAGATAGGTTTAACCAGAACGGAAGCTTCTTCCGGTGACATCGGACCTTTGTCTTGCATTTGCGTTACATAGACGATAACATGACCTTTCTCGGTGTCAAATTTGGCCACATCTCCCACTTTACGGTCTTCGTCATAAAGCCAACTGACGATGTTTCTGTTTTGTCCGATACCCGGAATTCTGTCTTCATAACGTCCTATTTTTTTGACTGGATTGGCTTCATAACCTTTTTCTTTGGCCAGGACCTCAAAATCTTTTGTATCAAGTGCTTCGCTTGCAAATTGAGCGGCTTTGGCAAAGGTTTCATTTTCAGTTTCCGTACTGGGTACCACATTTCTGACTATAGAAATCATTTTAACGGCTTTTTTAGGCTTGGTCATATCTTCTATTTTAATTATATGGTAACCGAAAGGCGTTTCTACCAAACCGATTTGTCCTTTTTTACCGTTAAAAACAAAATCACTAAATTCTTTAACCATATTCTCAGGTGTAAACCAACCTAAATCGCCTCCTTTGGCTTTGGTAGGGCCGTCGGATAATTTTTTGGCATATTCTGCAAATTTTCCGGGGTTTCTTTTGACGACTTCAAAAATACTGTCTGCTCTTTTTTTGGCGGTTTCCTTGTCCCGGGTAATATTGGGATTGGCACGGGTAGCCCCTTTGAAGGCTATCAAAATATGTGAGGCTTTGGCAGAATCGCGAGCCATTTTGGTATCTAAAATTTTAGACAGATAAACTTGTTTTTTAATTTCATAAGGTCCGAACACATCCCCCTTGTTTAATTTGATAAGAGTATCGGCATATTGTTTGGGTAGTTTATATTTGAAATACCAACGGGCTTGTTGTTTTATGTCCGAATATTTATTAGCAAAAGTTTCGGCATCGTCGGTATTTTTAAACCCTTTTTCTATTTTTTTATGGTCGGGAGCGTTTTCATCATAAACTTCTTTGTCCTTAATCAAAGTTTTTAACTCGTCTATTATTTTCTGTTTATCTTTATCAGATGGTTCCAAAGGAATAAAAACATATTCTATACTACGGTTTTCTTCGGTTTGATATTTGTCTTTATGTTTGTTGATATAAGCTTTGATGTCTTCTTTGGTGACCGTTATGGTGGAATCCGGAATAGTTGTATAGGGAACGGCAGCATATTTAAAATCAACAGCATCATTTTCAAAATGATACAACCACTCGCCTTCTTTTAAAGTCGGATTGATAGCAGATTTTATTAAATCCATATAGATTTTTTTCTTTTCGGCTTCTATTAATGAGTTTTCAAATCTTTTCCACTGGGCATATATTTCAGGATTTCTATCTTTGTTTTGATAAATTTGGTCTATATAATCAACCAAGCGGTTTTCGTCAAAAACGCCTTGTTGATTAGTAAATGCTTGTCTAATTGTCGGATTGTTTATAACTAAGTCTCTAACACGGTCTTGCCCGACTTTAATACCCAGATTGTCGTATTGGTTGTTTAAAACCGCTTCATTAACCATTTGGTCCCAAACTGTTTTAACAGCTTGCATTTGTGAGTAACCGCGTGCTTGTTTTTGCATCAAAGCCACTCTTTTTTGAAACTCGTTTCGGGGAATTTTACGGCCGTCCACTTCACCTATTACATTAACATTTCCTTTACCCAGAGAGGAGGAATTTTTAATCAATCCTTGAATAATAAAAGCAAATAAAGCTAATGCTATAAGCCCGATTAATATTCCCGATCTCTTTTGAATTTGTCCTAATATTGCCATCTTCTACAAATTTATTTTTATATTTTTACATTAGTTTGCGAAATTACGAACTATTATGAAAAAAAGAAAATTTTTAAGGATTATTTTTTTGCAGGTTATTAACTTTGGTCAATTCATTATCTTTGCTTTAAAAATAGAATATGCGAATAGACATTTTAAGTGCCGTGCCGCAACTTCTGAAAGGTTTTTTAAATTATAGTATCGTGCAACGGGCAAAAGATAAAGATTTAGTGGAAATTTTTGTGCATGATATTCACGATTACGGCAAGGGTAAATATAAGCATATTGATGATTATCAATATGGTGGTGGGGCCGGTATGGTATTGATGGTTGAACCGCTTGACCGGTTGATTTCGCAGTTGAAATCCGAACGCAATTACGATGACATTATATTTATGACACCGGATGCACCGGTATTAAAACAAAATTTAGTCAATGAATTATCTTTAAAACAAAATTTGATGATTTTGGCCGGACATTATAAAGGAGTGGATCAACGTCTGCGCGATTTACACGTTACACGGGAAATATCTATTGGAGATTATGTTTTGTCGGGCGGTGAATTGCCAGCGGCTGTGTTGACGGATGCTATTGTCAGGTTAATTCCGGGAGTCCTAACCGATGAAACTTCCGCTTTGACGGATTCCTTTCAAAATAATCTGTTAGCCCCGCCGGTTTATACACGTCCACCGGAATATAAAGGCTTGAAAGTTCCTGAAGTTTTGTTGTCGGGGAATCATCAAAAAATTGCCGAATGGCGGGAACAACAAGCAGAGAAAATTACAAAGAAAATCAGACCGGATTTGCTGGATTCATAATCATTGCAAAATAAAAGTTGTGCCGAATGTGATAATGTGGGCGTAAAATTGGTTACTGCGTAGGTAATAGTGGTAATTTAAACTTATTTTTTTCAAACTAAAAAAATTGAAAATCTTTGTGTCTAAAAGAACATCCGTGTATTTGACACCGAAACCGAATAGGTTGTCCGAAAACGGTGACAAGTCGTAATCGGATGTATAATATTGATAAGTTGATAAAGCCGTTTCGTAAGGGTAGAAATATTTGGCTGTTGTGGTTGTAGTATCTATATGATGGATACAAAGTAAATTTTCCAGATATTTTAACGGTTATTTCTACGTTGAGCGTGTGTGATTGTATGTTCCAATCGTCGAAATAATACCGGGAAAAGCTGTTCGTCAATCAAATGCTTCTGTGCAACATTGGGAGTTGCAAAAATCACAACCGGATTGGCTGACAGGGGAGAGTAGTTATCAAAATACGGCTTTGAAATATGTGTTAAAAGACCTTGAAAATCAGTATGATATTAATTTTGATAGTAGCCATATTGATGATACAGTGAAATTTACGGGAAGTTTTCCTCACAATGATTTACAAAAAGCTTTGGCATCTGTTTTTAAGACTTTGGGAATAAAATATATCGTTAAAAACCGTCAAGTAATTTTGTCAAAATAAGATATGATGATAGTCCGTTTTGTTAGCTACTCATACACAATTAAGTTAAATATTGACAAATCACGAGTGTATTGTCTTATTTGTTCTTTCATTGTTTTTAGTAAATTGCACAAATTACTTACGAACTATTGATATGAGATTATACATAGTGCTGTTTTGTTTTTTATGCTTTCAGGTTTTGCCTGCTCAATCAAAGCAGTTGCCTGTGCAACTTGATTATAAACATAAAAAAGCAGACTGGGTATTGTCACAACTGGAACGGCAATTTCTAGTCAAATTTTCTTATCCTACAGATCTATTAAAGGATAAAACGGTTAGTTTACAAGGGGGGTATGAAAATTTAGGTGCTGTTTTGTCAGATTTATCATTGTTATTAGGTATTGATTTTCAATAAATTGATGATATATATATTTATATTGTTCCAAGTAAATCCATGCCTCTCAAAGAAGTATGGGTAACAGGTTATTTGGGTAATGGTATCACAAAATCGGATAATGGTTCTTTTGAGATAGACACAAAAAATTGGCATTTGTTACCGGGTCTGACCGAACCGGATATATTGGAAGGGATTCAACATTTGCCCGGTGTTGTAAGTTTGGATGAAACAGCTACTCAGTTTTCAGTAAGAGGCGGGACGGCTGACCAAAACAGAATTATTTGGGACGGCATAAATATCTATCACGGCGGGCATTTGTTTGGATTGATTACTGTGTTTAATCCTGCCATACCACATCACATAAGTTTTATAGACAAAGGGACTCTGGTGATATATGGTGAGCGTGTTTCGAGTGTCATTGATATTCAAACTGCACAAAATATTGCTTCTAAACCTTCAGCTGACTTGGGTTTTAACGGGATTGATTTTGACGGCGTTGTGAGCTTTCCCGTTCTTAATAATAAATTAGATTTTAAACTTCTTTCCGCTGTTCTTAAGAGGATATCTTAGAGACTAAAACTTTTCAGTTATATGAAAACAGGGTTTTTCAGAATATCAAAGAGGAACAAGATTTTTTTAGGTTTAAAGATTATAATTTTAAAGTCAATTATAAACTCAACAAGCATCATCAATTGCTTGTGAGTATGATTCATATAGATAATGATTATAGTCACAGTTATCATCAAAATTAAACCCGCTTTAGTGATGTTTTAAATTCTGAAAATCAAGGTTTTAGTTTATTGTTGAAATCCGAATTGAAACAAGCAAACTGGCTCAACTCCATTAGTTTTTCCAACTACCGGTTAAAATATTTTAACAAAACGGAACCTGATACGGGAACGGCATCTATGTTTACCGAAAATAATGCGATTTCTGATTTAAATTTTATATCCAATTATAAATTCAGAATTGATTCGGACAAGTCTTGGAACTTTGGCTATCAGTTGGATAAGAAATCAGTAAATTTTATTTTAGAAAATCTAGATCCTTCAAGTGTTTTGGAAAAGGATAATCGTACGATTTATTCCAATGCTTTGTTTACGGCTTTTCATTATAAAAATTTTTATAACTGGGATATTTATGCCGGCTTACGGGTGAATTATTATTTGCCTTTTAAAATATTTAAATTGGAACCACGTCTGATTATCAATAAGAAGCTTAACAAATATTTAAAATTTCAATTTACCGGTAAAATAAAACATCAAGTTGTTATGCAAATCCGCGTGTCCGGGAGTCATTATTTAGGTTTGATACCCAAGATTTGGCGTTTGGCTGATTTTGATAAATTTCCACTTATTTCCGGAGAACAATTAACCGTTGGAACTGTTTATCGTAAACAAAATTGGTTAGTTGATTTGGATGTTTACCATAAACAAACCGATGGTATCACAACATTATCCTTAGGTTATATCAATCCGTTTGACAATCGTTTATATACAGGTAAAAGAAAAGCATTTGGAGTAGATGTTTTTATTAGAAAGAAAATCAGTTCTTCGTATAAAATTTGGATGAGTTATAGTTTTATTGATGTCAGAGAGCGGTATGACGGCTTAAATAACGGAAATAGTTTTCCGGGTCAAACAGGAATCGGCCATCTTTTTTCTCTTTCAATGGCTTTTTATCATAAAAATTTGGAATTGGCAGCTTCATGGAAAATACATACAGGGAAACCTTTTACCGAATTTGAAACGGAAGATGGTTATGATAGAATGCCGATGTCCGATTTTGAACCGCTTAATTCCGAACGTTTACCGGTTTATCACCGTTTGGACATTTCGGCTATGTATAAATATAAGGTATCAAAGAGTTTGATTAGTAATTTGGGATTGTCAATAAAAAATGTTTATAACCGCAAAAATTTAATAGGAGTGGAATATTTAATGAACAATCAATCCGGAGAACAAAGCTGGATAAGAAAGTATTATGGAATAGGAATAATTCCGAATTTTGTTTTAAGGATAAGCTGGTAAAGTCAATTTGTTATTAGTAATCAAGGTAAGCAAAATGCTAAATAATTACAGTACGGTTTTTAGTTTGTCAATATTGTGCGCACGACAGGACTTGAACCTGCACGGCCTAAACGGCCACTAGGCCCTCAACCTAGCGTGTCTACCAATTCCACCACGTGCGCTTAATGTCATATCAAGCATATTCTTGTCAAACCAAGCCTCCGTTCTTTTTACTGATAACTTCATTAGAAATTTTAACCATAGTATAAGACTATGCCGAAAATTTTATGCTTTGTGCTCATCAAAAATAACTCGTCTTTTATGTCATAGCATACTTAATATGACACTATAAACAAAAAAAGTTAAGCGTATTGCCTAACTTTATTTTGTAATGTGACCCGGCTGAGGCTCGAACTCAGGACCCTCTCCTTAAAAGGGAGATGCTCTACCTACTGAGCTACCGGGTCGGTAAATATTTTAATGTGTCAAAATTTCAAAAAAAGTGACCCGGCTGAGGCTCGAACTCAGGACCCTCTCCTTAAAAGGGAGATGCTCTACCTACTGAGCTACCGGGTCTAACTTTTGTTAGGCGTGCAAATATATAAACATTTTTATTTTTGGCAAAACAAAACAAAATTTTTTTGTGAATTTGCTAACCGGGTGATTTACATCATTCCCAACATCAATTTGGCTTCATCACTGAGAAAATCTTTACTCCACGGCGGGTCGAATGTCAACTCTACATCAACATCTTTAACGCCATGAGTGGCTTTGACACGTGTTTTGACTTCCTCGGGAAGTGAATCGGCAACCGGACAATTGGGGGCCGTTAGCGTCATTAATATTTTGACATTATTGTCATTGTCAATATCGATATCATATACCAAACCCAAATTATAAATATCAACCGGAATTTCGGGGTCATACACCATTTTGAGTTGTTGTACAATGGCATCTTCCAATACTTTCTTAGGGATTTTTTGCTCACTCATAAGTTATTTTTTATTTGATGAATATTGCCGTGCTAACGCTTTAATACGTTTCATGATAGCTTCCAAACCCATTTTACGGGTGGGCGAGAGATGGTTTGGTAAATCGATTTGATAGATCAAATTGAAATCATAACCGGCAATGTCCTTAGCCGGTTGTCCGTTGAGCAAGTTCAATAACATACTGATAACGCCCTTGCCCAAAATGGCTTCACTGTCGCCTTTGAAGTAGAGTTTGCCGTCTTTTTCTTCAACGGTCAGCCACGAGGCCGATTGACAACCTTCTACTTTGGTTTCAGCGTTTTTCATTTCTTCGGGGATTAAAGGTAATTCCGATCCCAAATTCATGATATAATTGTATTTGTCATTCCATTCCGGCAGCATTTCAAAGTCTGCCAAGAGGTCCTTTTCTTTTTCTTTTATTTGAGGAATTGATGATTTGTTTTGGTTCATAGATTATTTCGTTTTTTGATGATTGTTTCTCGTTTCATACTTTATGTTCGTCAATTAAATTGAGGAAATGAGGATTTTTTGATTGATTACTAAATAAATCTAATTTCTAAAATCTAAAATAAAATTTGAGGAATTGAGGAAAGGTCATATATCGAAATGAACGTCAGCTACGGTTTGACCGCACATTGTAAAATACAATCTTCACAATTATCCAATTCACCGTTCAAACGTTTTTTGACCAAATCTTTGGTTGGGTCAATCAATTCCTTTAACCGGATAGCGTCGATTATTTCTCCGGCAAAAGCATACAATTGCAACAACTGAGCATCCCGCTTATTGATACCGCGTTGACGGATATAAAAAAGGGCTTCTTCATCAATTTGTCCGGTGGTGGAACCGTGACTGCAGCTGACATCATCGGCATAAATCTCCAAAAAAGGTTGCGAACTGATACGGGCTTTGTCCGTTAGTAAAATGTTGTCGTTTTTTTGATAGGCATTGGTTTTCTGGGCGTTTTTTTTGACCAAAATCTGTCCGTTAAAAAAGCCTTTAGCACTGTCATCCAAGATACCTTTAAATTTTTGATTGCTATAACTACTTCCAGATGAGTGTGATACAAATATTACATTATCCATTTGTTGGATTTTGTCTGACAAGTATAAACCGTACAAATCGACTTTAACATCGCTGTCGGTAATGTCGGTAAATTGTTCATTCCGCAGTAATTTACCATTCAGCTCAAAAAAATTGGTATATAGTTGTCCTTCTTTTTCGACTTGGTAAAAACTATTACTGAATAATGCCGATATGTTGTTGATATTCTGATATTTATACCAATTTAATATTGCTTTTTTTTTCACAAAAACTTCTGAAACAAATGTAGCGAAATGACTCCGGTACATATTGGAATCATCGCATTGGATGATATCTATTTCTGCATTTTCTTCAACTATAATAAGGTTCCTGACATTAATCAGTGCATCGACTTTGGCATCTAATTTATGTGTCAATTGTAATCTGAAATTTTTAATATTTTCAGGTATATATATAAATAATCCATCTGCAAATAAAGCCGTGTTAAGTTGATTTAAAGGATTAACGGATTTTTTTACTAAACGGTTAAAATAGTTTTTTACCAATCCGGGATGCTGTTTGGAAGTTGCTTGTAAACTACCGATGATAATGCCGTTCTCCAAAACCTTTAAATCACTATTGCCGGCAAAAAAACCGTTGATAAGATTGACATTGTAAGTTTCCAAATCCGGAACCAAACACGTATCGACCAGGTCATCTTTGTCAAAAATTTTATTAAATCCCGGATGATAATAGCGATTGATAAATTCCTTTAAATTGGTTTTTCGCCATTTTTCATCTTTTAAGGCGGGCAAGCCTTTTTGTTGAAATTTTTGAAAAGCTTTTTCCTTTTCCGTCACAACAAAATCGGGAAATTCTTGCCATAGTTGTTCTTTGTTTTGCGATATATGTGATATGATATTATCTTGTAATTTCATTTTTTTATTGAGGAATTGAGGATTTGATTCGGTTCATAGATTATTCTGCGTGTCTCGACGAATGTCGTGGATTCTTTGATAATTGTTTATTGCTTCATACTGCCCCCTGCTTCTAAATTGAGGAATTGAGGATATTATTGATTTCAGATTTTCGATCTGATACGCTATGTTGATTTTTTTACAGATTGCTTGACAATTCTAATTACTAACTTCTAATTTTAGATATGAAGAATTGAAGAAAATTTTCAATTCAGACATTTTTCCAAAATGTCTCTACGAACTTTCAACATAGGTCACTGAGCTTGTCGAAGTATAACTTTCAACATTTAACTTTCAACTTTTAACTAATGTATCGTATCCTTTGGCTTCCAATTCTTTTGCCAATTCCTTGTCGCCGGTTTTTACGATTTTACCGTCATACATTATATGAACAATATCGGGAACGATATAATCCAATAAACGCTGGTAATGTGTGATGATGATAAAAGCATTGTCTTTATTTCTCAATTTGTTGACGCCTTCGGCAACCGAACGTAAGGCATCAATATCCAACCCGGAATCGGTTTCATCCAAAATAGCCAATTTCGGGTTGAGCATAGCCATTTGAAAAATTTCATTACGTTTTTTTTCACCGCCCGAAAAACCTTCGTTTACCGAACGGTTTTTGATTTTGTCGGGCATGTTGACCAATGCCTGTTTTTCCCGGTACATTTTAAGGAATTCTCCGGGTTTTACAGGGTCCAAGCCTTGGTATTTTCGTTGGGCATCAATGGCGGCTTTCATAAAATTGGTCATACTGACGCCGGGAATTTCGACCGGATATTGAAAACCTAGAAAAATACCTTCCAAAGCCCGTTCTTCCGGTGACATATCTAAAATACTTTTTCCATTAAACAAGATATCTCCTTGTGTTACTTCGTAACCGTCTTTACCGGCAATGATGTAAGCCAATGTGCTTTTGCCTGTGCCGTTAGGTCCCATAATGGCATGGACTTCACCGGGATAAACGGTTAAATTTAATCCTTTGATGATTTCTTTGTCACCTATTTTGGCGTGTAAATTTTTTATTTCTAATATAGGGTTCATTTTCATTGAGTTGAAAGTTAAATGTTGAAAGTTAAAAGTTTTTAGCCTACGCTGCCTTCGAGGCTGATTTCTAATAATTTCTGCGCTTCAACGGCAAACTCCATCGGCAGTTGGTTCAAAACTTCTTTGGCATATCCGTTGACAATCATATTGATAGCCGACTCTTCATCCAATCCGCGTTGCTGCAGGTAAAACAATTGTTCTTCGGATATATTACTGGTTGTTGCTTCGTGTTCTACCACTGACGTATGATTTTCAATGTCTATGTATGGAAATGTATGGGCACCGCATTTGTTTCCCATGAGCAATGAATCACAGACAGAGTAATTCCGTGAATTGACAGCACTTCGTTTAATATCCACCAATCCGCGATACGAATTTTGGCTGTAACCGGCAGAAATTCCTTTACTGATAATGGTACTTTTGGTATTCTTGCCTATGTGAATCATTTTGGTACCGGTATCGGCTTGTTGATAGTTGTTGGTTACGGCTACCGAATAGAATTCTGCTATGGCATTATCTCCTTTCAAGATTGTTGACGGATATTTCCAAGTAATTGCCGAACCGGTTTCTACTTGTGTCCAGCTGATTTTTGAATGGTTACCTTTACAAATGCCACGCTTGGTTACAAAGTTGAAAATACCGCCTTTACCTTCTTTATCACCGGGATACCAGTTTTGAACGGTTGAATACTTAATTTCTGCATCTTTTTTGGCAATCAGTTCTACGACAGCGGCATGTAATTGATTTTCATCACGTTGCGGAGCCGTGCAGCCTTCCAAATAACTGACATAACCGCCTTCTTCAACGATAATTAATGTTCGTTCAAATTGTCCGGTTCCGGCTGAATTGATACGAAAATAACTCGATAATTCCATAGGGCTTTTGACACCTTTTGGGATATAGACAAATGAACCGTCTGTAAATACGGCTGAGTTCAAAGCTGCGTAATAATTGTCGGAGTAGGGGACAACCGAACCGAGATATTCTTTGACCAAACCGGGATAATCCCGAACGGCTTCACTAATCGGGCAAAAAATGATACCGCGTTCTTTAAGCTCTTTTTGAAAGGTTGTTTTAACCGATACACTGTCAAAAACCGCATCGACGGCCACACCGGCCAAAGCTTTTTGCTCTTCCAAAGGTATGCCGAGTTTTTCATAAACTTCCAATATTTCCGGATCAACATCATCCAGACTATTCAATTTCTTTTTAGGTTTGGGCTTGGCGTAATAAATCAAGTCTTGGAAATCAATTTCAGGAATTTGCAAATGTGCCCATTGCGGTTTTTCCATTTTTTGCCAGGCATGAAAAGCTTTAAGACGAAATTCCAAAACCCAATCCGGTTCATTTCTGATCTCAGAAATTTTTCTGACAATCTCTTCATTCAAACCTTTGGGAAACATGTCCATTTCAATATTGGTTTGAAAGCCATATTTATATTCCTGTTCGGTTACTTCTTTCAGAACTTTATCTTGATGTTCTTCTTTTGTAGTCATTTTTTATTAACTGTATTTTTTGATACACAAAAATACAAAAGATTTTCTTATTTAGAATTGTTTTAAATTGATTTTATTGATGTTTATATCAGGGTTATTGATAGAATATAAATATATAATGTAAACAGTATATATTAACCATAGAGTTGCACAGAGTAAATGCACCGAGTTTTACATATATATCAGAGCAAATAAAATTTTTTGATAAATTAGTAGAACGTTCGTTTGTGTTTATTATTCTTACGGATATTTTGGTTCGCTCCTACGGAGCTAAAATTTTTATCATAAATCTTTTTGTTACAAACAGTTCGCTCCTACGGAGCTGATTCTGAAATAAATGAAGTAATTTGTTAACAAATGAAAAATGTGCAATATATTGATAAATAGTGCTTTAAATGTTATGTGATAGGAATTTAGAGTACGGTAATAAATTTTTTGTTTAGCGTAGTTCTTTTTGAATGGTTAAGGCATCTTTTTTCAATTTTATTTTACCTAAATATTTAGGAGCATCAATTTCTTTTGAGTTTGATGCTTTTTTTATTTGTTCTAAAATAATTTTGATGCGTTCTTTGGTAGCACCTTGTTTTAAAACTGTAACCATAACTAACTAATTTATAATACAAAGATAAAAATTTTTATCAGACTTTTCAATCTGCCAAATCATGCCGGAGGTTTTGTTACTATAAAAATCCTATATTTGTAAGCAATTCAAATCAAAAATTAATTCTATGTCTCAAAATAAACTCCCAAACATTCGTTTTTATGAAGCTTTAATACCGATATTTTTTCTTGTTATCTTGTTAAGTTTTAATGTTTTAAGTGTCTTTGGAGATGAAGCAACTTCCGGACCGAACCAATTCGCTTTATTATTGGCCGGTGCGGTTGCGGCGGTTATAGGGTTTCGTCACGGAGTGGATTATGATACAATGTTGACAAAGGTTTCAAAGAATATTCAATCGACCAGTGGGGCTATTTTGATTTTGTTGTTTGTTGGTGCTTTGACAGGAACATGGTTATTAGGCGGTATTATTCCGACGATGGTTTATTACGGCTTAAAATTGCTCAATCCTTCTATTTTTTTGGCTACAACATTGATTATTACAGCTTTGGTATCGTTGATTATCGGGAGTTCGTGGAGTACGACGGCAACGGTCGGTATTGCTTTAATAGGGATTGGCAAAGCTTTGGGCTTTCCGCCTGAAATGGTGGCTGGAGCCGTCATCTCAGGGGCTTATTTCGGTGATAAAATGTCGCCTTTGTCTGATACGACCAATTTGGCCAGTGCC
>JALVST010000143.1 GCA_027024205.1 Flavobacteriales bacterium
CTTCAAAAACAAGTTTGGGTCAAAAGCGGTTCGGTCAGTAAAGTGCGAAATTATTCCGGTATTTTTAAATCTAATTCCGGTAAATATTACAGTTTTTCCATTATGACGAATTATTTTATAGGCGAACATAAAGCCGTCCGTAAAGCCATTGAAAAACTATTAAAAAGCTACATAATGAGTTTGTAATGTTTGTAAAGTATAATATTATAATGTTTTTGTAGTAAGTAGCAAGTGATTGAAAATGAATAATTATTGATGAAATGAGGAGTGAGGAATGAAGAGTGAGTGACTTGTCCTGAAATAGGTTGACTCGAAAAGTCAACAAAAATCAGGACGAGGCACTATAACTTTCAACTTAGGTCACTGAGCCTGTCGAAGTATAACATTCAACTTTTAACAAATATAATCCTCAATTTAGAGAAAAAAATATCGTTTGAAACTTAAAACAATCATCAAAGCTCAAAATATTCTATGAACCAAACTTTTAACTCCGTTATGTTTCAAATAGGAAAAGCCATTATCACCGACGATTTATTTGAAGTAAAATTTGCCTGCAATCTGCATGCATGCAAAGGGATGTGCTGTGTCGAAGGCGATTCGGGCGCCCCTTTACTCAATGACGAAAAAGACTTTTTAGAGCGGATTTTTCCTGTCATTGAGACTTATTTGACCTCGCAAGGCATAGAAGCTATCCGGAAACAAGGCAAATACGTGATAGACAACGATGGCGACTTGACCACGCCCTTAATCAACGGCAAAGAATGTGCTTATGTCACCCGGGACGACAATGGCGTGTATCTTTGTGGTATTGAAAGAGCTTATAAGGATGGAAAAATTGACTGGCAAAAACCCGTTTCTTGTCACCTGTATCCGGTAAGAATAAAGGATTACGGAGAATTTCTAACGGTAAATTATCACCGTTGGGAAATTTGCAGTAGTGCGTGTGAATTGGGAAAACAATTAAAAATGCCGTTATTTAAATTTTTAAAAGAACCATTAATACGGAAATTCGGCAAAGAATGGTATGATGAATTGGAAATTATCGCCAAAGAATTTTTTAAGATGAGTTAAAAGTCTATAATATTTATAATGTTTTTGAATCTAATTTGTAAGTGCCAAATAAAAAAGTAATATGAAAAAAATATGGATTGTAATAGTTATGGGTTTGTTGGTGACCCATTGCCGTCCTGATATCGTAAAAATCAAACAAGCAACCAAACAGACCGTTTTTCCGGGTAGAAAAGAAGCGCCTTTACTTTTAAAAATTACCGTAAAATTCAAATTGGCCGAACCGGTACATGTAGAAGCAATCCGGTTCCAAAAAAAAAATGTATCTGTTAAAGTGGATAGGTTCTTATTGGGTAATTTAGATATACACAGACGGTATAAACTGCATAAAAAATTGCCTGCCGGAAATTATGTTTTTGAAACAACAATGCTCAAAAAAGATGTAAATGAAACGGATAAGGATTTTATGGTTTTCAGCATCAAAGTAGACGGCCGTAAAACTTATGATTACAAAGTGCCACTAGTTCAAGGGGAGAATGTTTATATGCCGTAAAATTTTGATTAACAACAAGATTGCTACATTTTTTCTATTACCAAATGCGCATCCCTTTCTTTACCGGGGAATGATAAAATTGCATGTACCATTTTATAATAATATGACGGATTTTCAACAAAATCAATATCACTGATATCCAAAATCAAAATATTCAAATTATTTTGGGTTTTGATAAAATTCATATAACCCTCGTGAATTTGTTCCAGATATTCAGCCGTAATGGATTGCTCGTAAGAACGGCCGCGTTTTTTGATATTTTTCAATAAGCGGTCCACGTTTTGATACAAATAAATATACAAATCGGGCTTGACCAAATCACGATACATAAAATTGAAAATTTTACGGTATAAAGCATATTCGTCTTCCGTAAGAGTCACTTTGGAAAAAATCAAAGATTTAAAAACATAATAGTCCGATATAACCGATGTTTTAAACAAATCGTATTGAGAGAGATCATCGGTTAGTTGTTGGTAGCGGTCAGCCAAAAAAGACATTTCCAAAGGAAAAGCATAACGGGAAGGATCTTTATAAAATTTAGGCAAAAAGGGATTTTCTTCAAAACGTTCCAAAACCAATTTGGCATTGATATCTTTGGCAAACCGGGTGGTAAATGTCGTTTTCCCGGCACCAATATTACCTTCAATAGCTATAAAATTATATGGAAAATCGTTGATTTTCAATTTTTTATCAATTAACTTAACTGGCGTTTTATCGGGCGATAAAGTTAGTAATTCCCTGTGAGTTTTTTTCAAAACCGGATGAAAAAAATCCGGCAAAAGCTCATTTAAAGGTTTTAAAACAAAATTGCGCCGGGGCAACAACGGATGTGGAATTTGTAAATCATTACGGTTTATTTGCCGGTCGTCATAATATAAAATATCAATATCGATGAGGCGGTTTTGATATTGTCCGTTTTGTGATTTGCTTTTACGACCGATAAGCCGTTCAATGAGTTGGGTTTTTTGTAACAATTCTTGTGGCGGTAATGCCGTTTGTAAGACTACAACCGTATTATAAAAATCATGCCCGGCAAATCCCCAAGCTACGGTTTGATATACAGGGGCGATGCCGGTAATACGTCCGGCAAACAGATGGAGTAAATCAATAGCAACTTGTAGATTTTTTAACGGGTCTCCGAGATTGCTTCCTAAGGATAAAACGGCTTTGGGCATGCGTATTTAAAAATAATCTGACGGCAAATTTAATGATTATTTACATCAAGTAAGCCAAAAACATTGCCAGAAAAATCAATAAAAATTTACGGATATTAAAATGATGGGAGTGTTCATTTTCAAACAAAA
>JALVST010000144.1 GCA_027024205.1 Flavobacteriales bacterium
AAGTAATTACCGAATATAAAGACCGCCGGGATACACTGGTTGCAAAACTCAATGAAATAGACGGTATTAAAGTGGCTGACCCCAAAGGTGCTTTTTATGTTATTGCCGAATTACCGGTGGATGATGCCGAAAAATTTGCCCAATGGCTACTTGAAGATTTCAATGACCAAAAAGAAACGGTTATGGTAGCACCGGCTGCGGGATTTTATTCCACAGCAGGACAAGGAGCCAAACAAATCAGAATTGCTTACGTGCTCAACCGGAAAGATTTAATCAGAGCGGCGGAACTACTCAAAAAAGCCGTTGAATTATACAATGAAAAGCAACCCTGATTTATGCTCAAAGACGTTTCTTTAAAAAGATATAATACCTTCGGTATAGACGTCAAAGCCGATTGGTTGGCGAAGATTGATTCTGTGGAACAAGTCTTAACCATTATCGATGATATGCCGGATATACCCAAATTAATATTGGGGGAAGGAAGTAATGTTTTGTTTCTCAATGATTTTAAGGGAATTGTTCTACACAATAATATTAAAGGTATTAAAATCGTTGATGAAAACGACCGGGAAATTATCGTCGATGTAAATGGCGGTGAAAACTGGCATGATTTTGTCATGTGGGCAGTGACAAACGGTTTCGGGGGTATTGAAAATTTAGCATTGATTCCCGGCAAAGTGGGAACGGCGCCCATGCAAAATATCGGTGCTTACGGAATGGAGGTTAAAGATGTGATTATAAGTGTCGATACGGTCAATATGCAGACTTGCGAACCTAAAACTTTTTCTAAAGAAGCTTGTGATTTCGGTTACCGGCATTCGGTTTTTAAATTACCAGAAAACAAAGGGCAGTATTTTATTCATAAAGTCCGGTTCAGACTTTTTAAAAAAAATTACAGGGTCAATACGTCTTACGGTGCCATTCAAAGTGTCTTACAGCGTAAACATATTCTCAATCCCGGTCTTATAGATGTTGCGGAAGCCGTTATGGACATCCGCCGGTCGAAATTACCTGACCCGGCTGTAACGGGCAATGCCGGGAGTTTTTTTAAAAATCCCTTTGTGTCTATTAAAAAACTGGAAAAGCTCAGGGAAAAACATCCTGAAATACTCTTTTATCAAACAGAGAGACGGGATATTGTCAAGATACCTGCGGGTTGGCTCATCGATAGAGCCGGTTGGAAAGGCAAACGTTTAGGGGATGCGGGTGTGCATCCCAAACAAGCGTTGGTCCTGGTCAATTACGGTAAGGCTATCGGCATGGATATAAAAAAACTGGCTGACCGGATTATTGACGATATACGGGATAAATACGGTATATTATTGCAACCCGAAGTTAATTTTATAAACAGCCAAAACGGGTAAACATATAAAAAAAGCTGACATTTTGTTTTGTCAGCTTTATAACGGGATGAAAAATGTCAATTTATCTGATTTTTTCATGTAAGATAGCCCTTGAAATTACAATTTGTTGAATTTCCGAAGTGCCTTCATAAATCTGCGTAATTTTGGCATCACGCATCATACGTTCTACGTGGTATTCTTTAACATAGCCGTAACCACCGTGAATTTGCACGGCTTGGGTTGTGACACGCATGGCCATTTCGGCGGCATAATATTTTGCCATGGCACTACTCAAATCATAATTGTTACCTTGATCTTTATCCCAAGCGGCTTTCATAATCAAGTGACGGGCAGCATCAATTTCGGTTTTCATATCTGCCAATTTGAATGCAATGGCTTGATGAAATGCAATCGGTTTGCCAAAGGCTTCCCGTTCTTTGGCATATTGTAAAGCCCGTTCGTAGGCCCCTTGAGCAATACCCAATGCTTGTGCTGCTATTCCGATACGTCCGCCTGATAAAGTTTTCATGGCAAACTTAAATCCGAATCCGTCTTCACCAATTCTGTTTTCTTTAGGGACTTTGACATCTTGAAAGATTAGAGAATGTGTATCGGATGCTCTGATACCCATTTTGTTTTCTTTGGGCCCGACTGTAAAACCTTCCCAACCTTTTTCAACAATAAACACATTGATACCACGATGTCCTTTTTCGGGATGTGTGTGGGCAATAACCAGATATATATCTGCGGTTCTGCCGTTTGTTATCCAATTTTTTACGCCGTTGAGTAAATAATAATCCCCCATATCTTTGGCAGTCGTGCGTTGATGGGTGGCGTCACTACCGGCTTCAGGTTCACTCAAAGCAAAAGCGCCTAATTTTTCGCCGGTGGCCAGTGGAACCAAATATTTTTGTTTTTGTTCTTCGGTACCGAAATGTTCAAGTCCCCAAGAAACCAACGAATTATTAACACTGACTATAACGCCGGCAGATGCATCAACTTTTGATAGTTCTTCCATAATATTAACATAAGAAACGGTATCCATACCATTACCACCATATTTCGGGTCCACCATGATCCCCATAAAACCCATTTCGGCCATTTTCCGTCTCAGTTCGGGAGGAAAATATTGTTTTTCATCTCTTTCAATGACTCCGGGAAGTAATTCTTGATTGGCAAAATCTCTTGCTGCTTCTTTTATCATTAATTGTTCTTCGGTAAGTGAAAAATCCATAAAATTCAAATTTTTAATTAGAACTGACCAAATTTAATAAAAAAAAATAAGTATTTACCCAACAAATTACGTGTAAGTAAAGTTTTTTTTATTCGGTAATGAGAAATTAATTCAGGATAGTTACGAAAAAAAAACCTTGCACGTGTAAAGGGTATTTTTCCTGTTTTCGCCACTGGGACACCCAATATTAATTGGTTTTTTATCATTACTTTTTTGCATCGCCCAAAAAAGTAACAAAAAACAAAGCGTCG
>JALVST010000145.1 GCA_027024205.1 Flavobacteriales bacterium
AATTGATATATATGATGTTAATGAAGAATGAATATAAAATAATAAATTGAAAATTTAAATAAACAAATTATAACGGCAATTAAAGGTACTAATAAATCTATTTATTGAATTATGAAAACAATTTACGCCTGTAAAAACTCATCTATCAAACACTATATAGGACTATTATTTATTTTTGGTTCCACTATTAATCTCATTTTGGTTCTCTTATATAATGATCCTATAAAATTTTGGCAATACCATAGTTTGATTGTATCTAATAGTTTGATGATTTTTTTCGGTATTATACAATTGTTTGTATTTAATCATTGCAAAAAATACTTTGTCAAATTTGATACGGATAAAATCATTTTCAAAACACGTAAAAACAAACTGACTGAAATTCCGTATAAAGACATAGAATCTCACGAAATTCATATTTTTGAAATCATTTTTCATCTTAAAAATGGTCAAACAATAACGCTGAATTTAGAACAATTTGCTTATGAACAGTTACGGAAGGTTAAACAAGAATTGCTTAATTATCTGTAAGATTACAAATAATTATTAACTTTGTAAAAAAACAGTTATGAACACATTTGAAATTAAAAAAAACTTTCATAAACTTATTGATAGTATCGATAATGAAGATTTACTGTTTAATTTTTACGAATTAATTACAAAGCACATTTCCGGTAACAATGGTAAACTTTGGAAAGGATTAACCAAAAAAGAACAAGAAGAACTATTACTTGCTCTGGAAGAGAGTAATGAGCCTAATAATTTGGTCAGCCATGATGAAATGAAAAACAAATACAAAAAATGGCTTTAAAAATTTATTGGACTAAAAGAGCTGAAAAAAGCTTTGAAAACATTATTGATTTTCTCTTAGAAGAATGGAATGAAAAAGTTGCTGAAAATTTTACGAAAAAAGTTTTTGACTTTTTAAATATCTTATCTGAATTTCCTGAAATTGGTACAATTGAAAATAGTGAAAAAGAGATACGGGGATTTAACATAATAAAACAAGTCATCTTGTTCTATAGAGTAAAGGAAAACAAAATTATATTACTAAAGTTTTTTTAATAACAGACAGAATCTTAAAAAGTAAGAATTTTGAAATCATTTTTTACCTTAAAAATGGTCAAACAATAACGCTGAATTTGGATCAGTTTGCCTATGAACAGTTAAGAAAGGTTAAACAAGAATTGCTGAATTATCTGTAAGATTACAAATTATTATTAACTTTGTTAAAAAACAGGAATTACTCAATTTTCCAAACATTATAAACTTTTTACTTTAAACATTCAACTAAATAATCTCCTTCAATTTTTGCAAGGCAACCGCCCTGTGACTGATTTTATTCTTTTGTTCTTCGCCCATTTCGGCAAAAGTTTGCGTATAACCTTCCGGCACAAAAACCGAATCATAACCAAAACCACCGGCACCTCGCGGTTCCGTCGTGATATGGCCTTTTACCGTACCGGATACGGTATATTCCTTATCACCTTTGCTATAAGCAACAACTGTTCTAAATTGTGCTTTTCTATTTTCTTTATCTTTTATTTCTTCCAATAACTTTTGTACATTATCTTCATAAGATGCATTATCACCCGCATAACGGGCACTATAAACGCCGGGGGCACCATTCAAGGCTTCCACTTCCAATCCCGTGTCATCGGCAATGGCATCGACATCATAAGGGATAGCTATCTGGCGAACTTTTTGCAATGCGTTGTCTTCCAACGTGTTACCTGTTTCTTTTAAATTTCCTTTGAAGCCTATATCTTGTAATGATTTTAACCGGTAATTTTCCGGTAAGATATTTCCTATTTCTTTTAGCTTGTGACGGTTTTGTGTAGCTACAACAATTTCCCGTGGAACACGTGCAAAATATTTTTCAAAATATTTCCATGCCATGATGATTAGGATAACGGCAATTACGATCATTGCAATGAATTTTTGTAAATCATCACCGGACAAATGTTCCGTCAAACCTTCCGTTCCTTTCATGTCCATCATTTGTGCCGTAAAAAAAGCGGTACTATTGAGCATAAAATGAATGAGAATAGGATAAAACAAACTCTTTGTTTTCCAATACATATAACCTAAAAACAAACCCAGAACCGTAGCATATAAAAATTGCCAAGGATTTAAATGAAAGATTCCGAAAGCAATGGCTGACCATAAAATAGCCTTATATGGCTTATATTTTTTTAGCAAGGCTCTTAAAATAATCCCTCTAAACAAAGTTTCTTCCAAAATGGGCGCGGCTACAGCCACCATTAAAAATCCGGCTATATAATTACTAAAAATTTTCTCCATTGATTTGTTGAGCTCATCGTATATGACTTTCCAAAAACCGGTTGGTTCCGGTAGTAAAAAGACTGTTGATTCTCCTACAATTAAAAAAGCATAAGAAACCACGATGACCAACGGTATTAAATCAAAATAAGCCGGTTTGTAATTCAATTTTCCTTTTTTATCATAAGTGCGTCGTGTCGCCCAAATTGTCAAAAGCAATGGCACGGCATAAGCCAAAAGCATAACCCACGCATCCAAAGATTTTGGTGCTATTAATTGGATGAGACCGAACGGAATAGTAAATGCAATATAAAACAAAAATATTACGGCAAAATGCCACAGGGTTGGGAATCTATTTTTCATTTTTTTTATTATTTCGTTATTTGATACCGGTGCTTCGATACATTCCAACGCCTTCGTCGTTGGAACACTCAGTCATCTTTGATTCTACTTCAAAAAATAATTTATTTTCAATTGTCAATTTTCAATTAAGACGCACAATCATACGTTTTTACCCATGATGATACGGATGATTATTCAAAATAGCCAAACCACGATACAATTGCTCTAAAAAAATTAATCGCACCAATTGATGCGAAAAAGTCATCTGTGATAAAGCGATTTTTATATTGGCACGTTCATAAACTGCTTGTGAAAAACCATAAGGGCCACCAATAATGAAGACCAGATTTTTAATAGCTGCGTTCATTTTCTTTTGTAAAAAAACTGCAAAATCGTGCGAATTCATCTCTTTTCCTTTCTCATCCAAAAGCACTACAAAATCAGCTGGTGACAACTTGGCCAATATAAGGCTTCCCTCCTTCTCTTTTTGTAATTTTTCAGACAAATTTTTAGTATTTTTTAAACCGGGAATGACACTTTTTTCGAAAACGGAAAAATTTATAATCCGTTTTTCATAACTATCCATTAATTGCGACAAACAGGTATTATCGGTTTTTCCAACAAGTAACAATTTGATTTTCAACGGATTATTTTTTTATAAAAAAAAAACTTCTTACTTTTTCGGATTGACAATAAAGGCATCCGGATATTCCTTTCTTATTTTTAGCAAAGCTTGATCCGCCTCCAATTTGGTTTCATATTCACCCGCCCATACTTTAAATTCGGGAGATTCCCATTCTATAACCACATATTCTCCCGGGAACTTTTCTTGAAAGCCGGCTTTAACCGAACGGGCATTATCAATATTTTGGCCGTTATATAATTGAATATGGTAATAATTAAAACTGGTTTTGGTTTTATTAAAACATTCTGCGCGTTTGTCAAGCAATGCATCCACCTTATCATTAACGATAAATCTGTTTGGTATCGAATCTTTTACTTGGCCGGTCATTAATAAGCCGGTAATAAAAAACGTTAAAATAAATAGGGATTTCATATCATTTTTATTTAGTCAAAAATACGAAAAATATAGATACGTAAATTTTATTCATTGTAAATGCTAATTTATTGATTATTATATTTCAAAGATTATGCCGTTCAAAGACCTATAAGTTAATATGATTATAAGATTTTAGAATCAAAGAACTATTTTGATCTTATTTTAATTAAGAATAAAACAAATTTTATAGCTAAATAATGAGAGACTGCAAACAATATATTTTGAACACTCCATAACTCCGGATTGACAAAAATTTTCTTTCTATATTTTTTATACATTTTTATAAAAAAATCATTTGCTTGATTAATGAGCAACCAGTCTTTGTCAGTATATTTTTTCAAATCAATCTTTAAAATTATTAACCAATGTATAAATTTTTTAAATCTCACCCGGTTTCCCGGAAGATTTTTCCCTTCCAAAAAAATTTTTTCAAAATGTTTGGCCAAAAGAATCCTGCTTTTGATGTGTCTTTCATTAATGCCAGAAGTTGTAATAGATTCTTGACGAATGATATAATTGTAAAAAGGTAAAATTATGCGTCCCACTCTTTTTGCCTTCAAAAAAGCATTATAGGTAAAAACATTATCTTCAAAAAACATATCGAGAGGAAAAGCCAATTGATGTTTAATAACAAAATCCCTTTTCCACAATTTATTGCAACAGACCCCTTCCAAATTTTTTGCTTTTGCGATATATTCATTTCCATCCGGTATGTCCTTGACGTTATATTCGGGATAAACGGCTGTTTTATCCGGTTTTACTTTTTTATAATCACCTTCAAGTATATCCAATTTTTTATTGTTTGCTTCATTGTATAATGATTGCACGGCATTTAGTTCAATATAATCGTCACTATCCACAAATAAAATATATTCGCCATTTGCTTTCTTTATACCGGTATTCCTGGCATAGCCCAATCCCCGGTTTTTTTTATGTCTGAAAAGCTTAATTCTCGGGTCAATACGTTTATACTCATCGATAATTTTAAGGCTGTTATCGGGAGTTTTGTCGTCTATGATGATAATCTCGATATTTTTTTCCGTTTGATTTATCAATGAGTTTAAACATCTTATCAGATATTTTTCCGTATTATATACCGGTACTATGATAGACACTTTGGGTGAAGGCATTTATGATTTTTTTTATTAAAACAAATATATAAAATATGAACCTTTGTTAAACAAAAAAAATGGCTGTCCGGAAAGACAGCCATCTTTAAAAATGTGTTTGATGAATTTAATGTGCATTGTGGTGCAACAAACTTTCTTCAATATAAGGGTGATTGACAGGAATAATATGTTTACGTTTGGCCATATTTCTAAAAAATACAAACATAAACAATCCTGCAAATCCTAATAAAATTCCAATTTCATATAATCCGAATACGGGATGAATATGTTCTCCTACACCTGCAAAAGTATGAACAAGAGGTGGAAATACGGATAAATATACATCCAACGCAAAACCGATTAGCAATATACCCGCAATAGTTACTAATACTTTTGGATTTTTTGCCAATTTATTGGGTAACAATACCAAGAAAGGTACCATAAAGTTGATAACGATATTCAGGGTAAATAAAAATTGGGAAAAATGGAATCGTCTCAAAAAGTAATATTCCCCTTCTTCGGGTATATTACCGTACCAAATCAACATATATTGGAAATACCAAGCATAAGCAAACAAAATGGACCCCATAAACAGGTATTTGGAGAAATCATGCCAATGAGACGAATTCATAAAAGGGTAATATCCTTTTTTGTATAAGAAATAAATTATCAAAATAATCAATGCCGAAGCATGGAAAAAACCGGAAATTATTTCTTTGACACTAAACAAGGTACTGTACCAATACGGTTCCAAAGACATCAAATAGTCAAATCCGGCAAAAATAAAGGTTAATGCAAATCCGAAAATGTAAACTTTGGAAAAGAACCGGCTTTTTTCAAACCATTTCAAAGCACCTTGTTTATCGGCATCTTCTCTTTTGGAAAATTTGCGCAAAATTCCAACTGTGGCAAACCAAACCAAGAAGAAAATAAAGGTTCGTATGATAAAGAAATTTTTATTCAAATAAGGGGCTTTAACTTCTAAGATTTCTTTCAATTCCGGATATTTACCGAAATCCGTTATGTGATCTTCGGGATTTGCCCAAGGATAAACATATTTCATACCCAAAAATACCAATGCCAACATAAAGATAAACGCAGGTCCTATATAGCAGGCAATAGTTTCAGGTATCCGTTTAAAAGCGGCGGACCAACCGGCTTCTGCAATATATTGCAAAGACATCCAAAAAGCGGCACCCAAAGCCAATAATAAAAACATATAGTTGCTGAACAAAATATTAGCCCAGAATCTATGTGTATCAGCCGTGTAAGCCATAATTCCGGCTATCAATCCAATCAACATCAATACATAGCTGATGGTTTTTAACTTTTTTGAAAATTCAAATCTTTTTTTCATTGTCGTAAGTTTAAGTTATTTTACTTTGAAATGATTCTTGATATAAAGAACTATTCGCCATCTGTCATCCGTTTCTATCTGTGATGCATGCGCTCCCATAATAGCAGATCCTTTTGTAATAACATGAAATATTGTTCCATCAGGATACGCTTGGATATAATCGGCTGTTAAATTAGCAGGAGGTATCGGGTACAATTTCTTACCGTTTTTAACCAATTTGGTCAAATGGCCGTCACCTTTTCCTTCCTTTCCGTGGCAAATTGCACAATAAATATCATATTTCATTTTACCACGTTCTAAATTTGCAGATGTTGGTTTCAACGGATTTTTTAACATTTTTCCTGCTTTTTCCTTATCATTTTTCTCAAACGGATAAGGCATATATTCACGGGCAATGGTTCCTTCTACCGGTTTTTGTAAAGTTTTACCATCCTTAAAAACGGGATTGGGAGCATAGGATTCATAGGCTTTTGAATAATACATATCAAAATCTCCCATATAATCCCAGTAAGTATTTTCCTGATGGTGATTACAAGACGACAAACCGGCCAAAATCAATACTAATATTATATATTTTTTCATTTTATTTCTTTTTTACAGTTATCAATTAAACCTCATCGATTTTTTCCGCTCCCGTGCTTTCAAAAATTTGACGCACTTTGTTTTCCATATCACTCGATAAATCAGCTTTATCGATTAATACCACCATTTTATCATCATTTATACCGGGATATAAAAACTCAGGATCTTTTCCCGGATACATCTTAGCTTGCACAAAAAATGTCACAACGGTTGTCAAAACGGTTACCAAAACCGTTCCGACAAACATTAATACAGGAAAGGTTAAACTTAAATTCGGTTTACCGCCAATATTGATAGGGTAATCGATAACAAATGTGTAATAAAGACCTGCAAACACACTTGTAATACCAAAAAGTCCGTAGAAAAATGCCAATAACGGAATATTGGATTTTATATGAAATGTCTCTAACAATTCTTCTATAACAAAAGGTGTTACAACTTCTTCGACCGGTGCGTTGACGGCTTTTAATTGTGCTGCCGCTTCCATTAGTTTCCGGTCATCGTTATATACGGCTACTAGTTTACTCATCTTCCAAATATTTTTTAATTTCTTGTAATTGTTCTTCTGTCGGTTTCAATTCCGTATGACGTTTGGCTTGTTGTTTCAATTCGTTCATAGCCATCATCGGGATAAATCTGATGAATAACATGACCCCTACACCAAACAAACCGATTGTACCCAAATATACCCATTTATCAACAATAGTTGAAGCGTAATGGAACCAGTTGGCAGGCAAAAAATCTTCCGCTGCCGGCGGTACCACAATATTATACCGTTCTAACCACATACCGATATTCACACCAATGGTAATCCAAAATACCCAAGTCAAATTACGTCTGACTTTTTTAAACCAAAACAATTGTGGTAAGAATGCGTTAAAGACCAACATCAACCAATAAGGAAGTGCATAATGTCCTTTGAGATAGTTTTCGTCAAAGACATAAGTTTCATAAGTATTGGCCGAATACCAAGCGATGAACAATTCAATTAAATAAGCAGAACCCATAATCAAACTGACAAAAGTAATGATACGTGCAATGGCATCGAAGTGGTCATCAGTTACATATTCGTGTAGTTTAAAGGCTTTACGGATTAAAACCATCAAGGTAACCACCATACTAAATCCTGAGAAAATAGCACCAACCACAAAGAAAGGCGGGAAAATAGTCTCGTGCCAACCGGGTAAGATACCGGCGGAGAAGTCCGTGGATACGATAGAGTGAACGGCGATAACCAAAGGCATAGCCAATCCGCCCAAAATAACCAAAGTATCTTCAAATTTTCGCCATTTATCCATGGAACCGACCCAACCGAAGCTCAAAGCATTGTATATTTTGCGTTTGATTCCTTTGGAACGGTCGCGAACCGTTGCAAAATCAGGCAACATACCGATATACCAAAAAATAGCTGATGTTGTCAAATATGTTGCGATGGCGAAAACATCCCACAACAAAGGGGAATTAAAGTTTACCCACAGACCGCGAGAGTTGGGCCCGTAAGGAAAAATAAAAAATTCATCCCAAGGACGACCGACATGAATAGCCGGAAACAAACCGGCTGCCAAAACGGCAAAAACAGTCATAGCTTCTGCGGCACGGTTAATGGATGTACGCCATTTTTGACGGAATACCAATAAGAATATCGAGAAAGCCGTTCCGGCGTGACCAATACCGATCCACCAAACGAAGTTTATAATGGCCCAGCCCCACGGCACTTGGTTATTGTTACCCCACATACCGATACCTTTAGCAATAGTGAGTGGAACATAATACCCCAAACCGACGGCCATCAAGACAAAAAACAGGGCAAAGGATAGTTTCCACCACAAAGGGGCTTTTTCTTCTTGCGACTTTAATATATCCCGGGTAATATCTCCATAGGATTTATTACCGAGTATTAATTCGCCTCTGACTTCTTTTTTATACATAGTTGAAAATTTTAGTTTTTATGCTTCAGTTTTGTGTTCTTCATCTTTATTTCTAACTTTGGTCATATAAACCACACTAGGCAAAGTTTTCAATTCTTCCAATAATCCGTAGGAACGCTCATCTTGGAACAATTTGATAATACGGGCATCTGCCATATTCGTATCTCCGAAAACAATAGCATTGGAAGGACAAGCTTGTTCACAAGCAACTTCAATTTCGCCGTCACGCAACTCTCTTCCTTCAGTTTTGGCTTTGAGTTTACCTGCTTGAATTCTTTGGATACACAAAGTACATTTTTCAACTACTCCTCGTTGTCTTACAACAACATCGGGGTTGAGAACCATACGCTTAACGTCATCGTTAAATAAGTAATTGTAATCACCGCCTTCTACAAAGTTGAACCAGTTAAAGCGTCTGACTTTGTAAGGACAGTTGTTCATACAATAACGTGTTCCGATACAACGGTTATAAGCCATTGCATTCAAACCTTCATTGGTATGCGGTGTAGCAGCTACCGGACAAACATTTTCACAAGGCGCATTGTCACAGTGTTGGCACATAACCGGTTGATGGAACACTTCCGGATTATCTTCCACTTCTGAATACAATTTGTCTTCCTTGCTTGAATAATACCGGTCAATACGTAACCAGTGCATATTGCGGCGCCTACGGATTTGCTCCTTCCCGACTATCGCAATATTATTTTCTACTTGACAAGCAATGATACAGGCACTACAACCGGTACATTTGTTATAATCGATAGCTAATCCCCAGTGATGTCCGGGATAGTCTTCGGGATTGTAACCGTTTTTATACAAATTGACATGTTCTAATTTATCTTTAAAAAAGACATGTTTTTTATTACCCGAATGTTTGTCTTTTTGCCAAGCTGCTAAGGTCGTTTCACGGGCGATATCCTCGGCACGGCCTTCCATAGTATCATGGGTCTGGGTTTGTGCCAACGGATAAGTTTTCCCGGTCTTACTGATTTCGACTGCAATACCGCTAAATTGACGGTGACCGTCTTTGGCTGCAACAAAACCGGCAGCATTGGCGCCGCCAACTTGGTCTGCAACAGGACCGGCTGCGGTTCTCCCGTAACCCAAAGCAATACCGATACTGGACGGGTCTTGACCGGGTTGTATCAAAACTGGTAATGAAACTTCATAATTTCCTGCTTTTACTTTCAATACATCTTCTTGTTTCCAACCTTTTTCTTTGGCTGTTTTAGGGGCAACAGTAATATAATTATCCCACGTTGCTTTCGAAATCGGGTCGGGTAACTCTTGTAACCAAGGATTGTTGGCCATCAAGCCACTTCCGATACCAACTTTTTCATACACAACCAATTGTATACCGGATGGTTTCGCAAATTCGGTAATTTTTGCTTCGTTCTCTTTGAGATAAGTGGCATTAAATTCCGGCGCTTCACCGGTCACGGCTACTTCATAAACACCGTCCTGTAAAGCTTTGTTCCAACCGGAAGTAAAATCGATAATACTTTGTGACTCGGTAGCCGTCGAATCTTGTTGTTGAGCCTGTTCTTCTCCTTCGCTAGCCACTTCTTTTTTAGCCAAAATATTTTCAATCCAATTCTTTTTTAAATAATCATAAAATGAACCGGATACCCCTGTCCATTTCATAAAACTTTCTTGTGCCTGACGTGTATCCCATAATTTATTGATAGTGGGCTGTCCCAAGCTGAACATTCCGGTTACAGGTTCAGCGTCTGACCAAGATTCCAAAAAGTTGTTATCCGGTAAAATATATTGTACATTTTTGGCCGTTTCGTCTATTTTATCCGTCAAAGATACACTCAACGGCATTTTTTTGATAACAGTCGCTTTTTCATCGGACTTGTGACAATTGAAAACAGGATTGGCATTATAGAATATTACCGCACCGGCTTTACCGTCTTTCATGTCGGCAAAAGCTTGGTGAATTTTTTCATCACGTCCTTGTTTCAATAAAGTTTCACGAGAAAAATCTATGGTTTTACCATAGTTATCCAACATATTGTTGATACTGTTTACAATGACTTGAATAGCGGGGTCATTTGTACCCGATACAACAAGTGATTGACCTTTATTGGCAAGCAAATCGGCGGCTAATTTTTTTACATCAATTTTACAAGGCAACTCTTTAATCATTTGTCCGCCAGTTTGCGAAGCAATCACATTGTACAATTTGATTAAAAGTTTTTTCTCTTGTGCCGGTTTGATATACTGACGATAATCGGCATTACTTCCGGTCAAACTCATCAATGTTTCATATTGATAATGACGGGACATATCAGTTTGACCATTGGTCAAATCACGCGTTTTAGCATAATCGGCGGCGAACTGAACCGGGGATAACCAAGTTCCGAGAAAATCGGCATTAAAACTGGCAATAACTTTGGCTTTATCAAAATGATAGACCGGAATACCGGCTTTACCGAAAGTCGCTTCATTGGCGGTAATCATAGCCGAATAAGATACAGGGTCCAAAAAGACCACTTCGGTAGTCGGGTATTTGACTTTAAATTCTTCAAATAATTTTTTGGTTGTCGGGCTAATAACCGTACCGGCAATGATGTAAATTTTCTGTCCGGCAGCGGCAATTTCTCCTAATTTCTTGATGATCTCGGCATCCGCTTTATCCCATGTAATTTTTTTTCCGTTTTTGACCGGATGTTGTAATCTTGCCGTATCATACAAGTCTAACACCGCAGCTTGAATACGGGCATTGGTACCACCTTGTGTGATCTTTGACAGTTTATTACCTTCAATCTTAATCGGACGACCGTCTCTCACCTTAACAACCACACTGGCATAATCATCCGGCGTTGAAATGGTCGTAGCATAATGACTGGCAACACCGGGTGTGATATCCGCCGGGCGTTGCAAAAATGGAATAGCTTTACGTACCGGCTGCTGGCAACTGGTTGCCGCTACGGCATAAGCCGTGGAAAATCCTAATAATTTTAAGAAATCCCGACGGTTTGAAACATATTTATTTTTTATTTCGTCTTTGGAAAGTCCGTCAGTAGGAAACTCAATCGAAGGTTCGATGGTTTCATCTTTTCTAACACTTTCCAGTTCTTCTAAACTTCTCCAATATTTTTTCATCTGTATAAATTTTATACTTTAATATTATTATTAATAATGACAAGATGAACAATCGGCACCGCCGATTTTGTCAACCGTAATTTTATCAATACCTTGTTTTTCTTTCAATTCCTTGAACTTATAGTGTTTATAGTAAGGATTAGAAGTATCTATGCCGCGTTTGCGGTGACAATCCAAACAAAAATCGCCCATAGCCAATTCTTTATATTCTACTACACGGTTCATTTTTTCAACAGGTCCGTGACATTCTTGACATTCAACTTTACCGGCTTGAACATGTTGGGCATGACTGAAATAAACGTGGTCGGGTAAGTTGTGAACTTTAACCCATTGTATCGGTTTGGCAGGTTTATCATATTTCATGGTTTTCGGATTGTATCCCAAATAGTCGTAAATCTTGGCTATTTCTTTTTCTCCGGAAACACTTCCTTTATGTACTTGACTATGACAATTCATACAGACATTTAAACTGGGAACACCGGCATGACGGCTGGTTCTGGCATCGACATGACAATACTCACAATCAATACCGTTTTGTCCGGCATGAACCTTATGAGAAAACCAAATAGGCTGTACGGGGGCATAACCTTGTTGACGTCCTAATGCACGTGCCTCGGTATATCCGATTTTGCCCATATACAAAACCGCTAACAATGCAATCAATTTCATCACTTTGGGCGCTTTACAATTTTTACGGCGTCCCATAAAAGTAACCAAAAGGAAAACAACCAAAGCGATTATAAACGGAACCGTATTGTTCCCGGGACCAATCCCAACAAAATCAGGATCAATCTTGTCATAATCGGCATGACTGACAGTCTTTTTTGAAGATTCAGCCTTTTTATCAACCGCTTGCGTCGTGCTTACCGCGGCAAGACTTTGAATTAATGCCGTTTCGCTCATTTGAGTCACGGCAGAATGAAAGCCCGTGCTTTTACCGATGGCATGAGCCGGTGCCGGTAAAAATATGAGCAGAATCAATCCGATAATTAGTATCGAATTAACAGCCTTAAACATCGTTCTTTTTTTCATATGAGTTAAATTATGTTAATTTTTCTTAAATTTTTTTCGAGCCAAAGATATAGAAAAAAATGACATTTATTCATAAAAAGACATTATTTAGACTAATTCTAAATAGCACTTTTGTAATAAATGAATTTCAAAAAAAAATAGTATTTTTGCTATAATTTAATAATAAGAAAATGAAAAAATTTGTAAAAATCTCGTTAAGTATCCTGATTGTAATAATTGTTACTTTGATAGCAATTCCTTATTTCTTAAAAGATGATATCGAAAAATTCATCAAAGATGAAATTAACAACAGCATTAATGCCAAACTTGATTACGATGACGTATCATTATCACTATTCACGGATTTTCCCAATCTACACGTCAAGATAAACAATCTCCGATTGGATGGCATCAATGAATTTAAAAATATTCGATTGGCGCATATAGACCTTTTTAATATGAGTTTGGATGCCAAAAGGTTGTTTTTTGAAAAAGATTTGGAAATAAAAAAGATCGGAGTTGATGGTGCGGATGTTACAATCAAAGTTTTAAAAAACGGAAAAGCCAATTATGATATAGCCAAACCGGATACAATACAAGAGCAAACACCGGAAAAAAATTACACCATTAAATTGAAATCAATTTACATAAATAATGCAAATATTACATATGACGACCAATCTCTCGGAATAATGTTGAAAATCAATAATTTAAATCATAAAGGGAGTGGTGTTTTCACTAATGATACTTATAATTTAAATACCCAAACTCAAATATACACTTTGGATTTAATTTATGATAAAATTCATTATTTAAATAAAGTCAAAACAAAATTAGATGCAGGTATTTCGATTGAAAACGATTTTAATAAATATAGTATTAAAAAAGCTTTATTATCTCTGAATGATTTGGAATTATTATCTGATATGGTAATAGAACTCAAAGGGGATGATATCGACATGGATATTACTTACCGGACTAAAGAAAACGATTTGAAAAAATTATTATCCTTAGTCCCCAAAGCTTATATGCCCGATATTAAAGGATTGAAAACCAGTGGAAAAGCTACTGTTGCAGGATTTGTAAAAGGCATTTATAACGATAAAAATTATCCGGCTTTCGGAGTTGATTTTGACATTAATAACGGCTATATCAAATATCCTGATTTACCACAATCCGTTGAAAATATTGATGTTACAACCCACGTTAAATTTCCCGGTGGCACCAACTTGGACAAAACCGGAATTGATATGCCTAAAATTCATTTTAAGATAGCCGGCAATACAGCAGACGGTAGATTAACAATCGCATCTCCAACAACCGACCCGTATATCGATACTTATTTTGTCTCTAAAATGGATTTGTCCCAAATTAAACAAACTATTTATTTACCTGAAATAAAAAAGTTAACCGGTATTTTAGATGCAGATATTAAACTGAAAGGGAGAAGTTCTGCAATTGAAAATCAACAATTTGAAAAATTTGAGGCTGCCGGACATTTTAACTTGGCAAATATGCAATACGCATCGGATTCTTTGGATTATCCTGTAAGCATCAGCGCTGCCAAAGTAAACATTACTCCTCAATCGCTTGAAGTGCAACAATTTAATTCGAAAGTAGGAGAAAGTGATTTTGATTTAACCGGAAAAGTTACCAATTATATTACCTGGTTTTTGAAGAAAAATCAGGTTCTGAAAGCCGGTTTTAATTTACATTCCAATTATCTCAATCTCAATGAATTTATGACCGGTGACGAAGATACAGCGTCAACCGAACAAACCCAAGATAGCTTGATAAAAATTCCCGAAAATTTAGATATTGTTTTTAAAGCATCGGCTAATAAAGTTCGTTATAAAGACATGGTTTTAAATAACCTGAAAGGAAATATTGTTGTTAACAATCAAAAAGCGCGTTTGCAAACAGTGTTAGCCAAAGTTTTCGGCGGTCAAATAAAGCTTGACGGAACCTATGATACTTCGGGTAAAACCGCCAAAAGTACCATGAATATCAATATGGAACAAGTAGCCATTAATCAAACGGCGAGCAGTTTGACCGTATTGCAAAATTATGCACCGGTAATGCAAAAAATCAACGGTAAATTTTTCACGAATTTTCAAATGGATGTCGCATTGGACAATCAAATGAACCCGGATTTACAAACATTGGCGGCCAAAGGCTTACTCAAGACCAGTAATATCAACATCAGTGGAATAGATGTTATCAAAAATATCGGAAAGATGTTGAAAATCAAGGCTTTTGAAAATCCCGAGATAGATAAAGTCAAGGCGCAATTTGAAATAGATAAAGGTAAAATGGATATCAAACCATTTCAATTTAAAATCAATAATATTCCGGCTGATTTAGGTGGTACAGTAAGCATTGATAAAAAACTCGACTTGGTATTAAATATGGATATTCCTCGTAAAATGCTTGGCACCAAAGTCAATGAAATTATAGGTAATTTAATAGGAAAAGTCAATGCTTTGGGATTAAATTTATCAAAGTCTGATATTATCAAGATGAAATTTAAAATCACCGGCGATTTTACCAATCCCAAAATTGTACCTGTAATCGCCGGGACCGAAGGTACATCAATGCAAGAAGTTGTGACGGAAGTTGTAACTCAAAAAGTTGAAGAAACCGTGGATAAAGCCAAAGAAAAAGCCCGTGAAGAAGCCCGTAAACAAGCGGATAAACTACTGGCACAAGCCCAGGCGCAAGCCGACAAAATAAAAGCTGAAGCAAAAAAAGCCGCCGACAAAATCCGTAGTGAAGCCCGCAAGCAAGCCGATGAAGTCATAAAAAAGGCCGGTAATAACCCCATTAAAAAAATGGCTGCTCAAAGTTTGGCTAAAAATCTGATTAAAAAAGCTGATCAAAAAGCCGATCAATTGGAAACAAAAGCTCAAAATCAAGCCAATTTAATTATGAAAAATGCTCAAAACAAAGCGGATAAATTATTAGAAGGAAAGTAAAAAGAATTAAATATTATGTAGAGATGCATACCATTGCATCTCTACTTGCTCGCATACATTTTCACATCATTTTCGCTTATTTCATCTCCACCGAGAATGATCAGACGTTCCACAACATTGCGTAGTTCCCTGATATTACCTGTCCAATCGTAATCTTGTAGCATTTTAATAGCTTTATCACTGAATTTTTTTAGCGGTATGCCTTGTTCCGAAGCAATTTTCTTGGCAAAATATTCAATTAATAACGGAATGTCTTCCCTGCGATCATTCAAAGACGGTACTTCAATCAAAATAACCGCTAAACGGTGGTATAAATCTTCACGAAAACGGCCTTCCGCAATTTCTTTTTTCAAATCTTTATTGGTAGCCGCTATTACCCGCACATCCACTTTGATATCTTTATCACTACCTACACGGCTAATTTTGTTTTCCTGCAAAGCCCTCAAAACTTTGGCCTGAGCCGACAAACTCATATCCCCTACTTCATCGAGAAATAAAGTCCCACCATTGGCTTGTTCAAACTTACCTTTTTTGTCTTTATAAGCGCCTGTAAAGGAACCTTTTACATGACCGAACAGAACACTTTCAATCAATTCGGAAGGAATTGCAGCACAATTGACTTCAACCATAGGTCCTTTATTTCTGTGACTTTTTTGATGAATCCAATGTGCCACTAATTCTTTACCGCTACCGTTACTACCGGTAATCAAAACACGGGCATCTGTCGGTGCTACTTTTTCGATGAGTTCTTTAATCCGTTTCATTTTTTCCGACTTTCCTATCATCTCGTATTTCTTGCTAACTTTCTTTTTAAGTTGTTTATTTTCAACAACCAACTCTTTGTGTTCTAAAGCATTTTTAACCGATGTCATCAAGCGGTTTAAATCCGGCGGTTTGGAAATATAATCAAAGGCACCGAGCCGCATACTATCAACGGCCGTTTCAATATCACCGTGACCGGAAATCATAACAAAGGTAGTTTCGGGTTTTATTTTTTTACTTTCTTCCAAAACTTCGATTCCGTCTTTTTTGGGCATTTTTATATCACACAAAACCAAATCATAATCATTTTGTTTGATTTTGTCAATACCTTCTACCCCGTCAGCGGCTTCGTCAATTACATAATTCTTATCCATTTGCTCCAAAACGCGTCTCAACACACGTCTAATGGCAGCTTCATCTTCAATTATGAGAATTTTTTTCATCTTATATATTTAATGTTTTTTTGAGTTTAAAGTAAAATTATAATTCGATACAAAAATAAGATATAAAATTAGATTTTTGAATCCGGTATTTATCATAAACAATTATAAAATCTGAAAAGATTTTTTAGGGTATTGAGATAAATTTCAACGTATCTAAATTTAACCGCTTTTTGGACCAATTGTAAATTGTCTTTTCCAATTGCCGCCGTTTGTACCACGGTAATCTTTTTCGCCATTTGATTAATAAAACAGGTAATGTGTCCGTTTGTTTGAAATCCGTATCTATTATTTTACCACTACTGATTTCTATTATATCCGGAAAAAGAGTTTTGGCTTCTTGTTTAAATTGTTTAAAGGGCACTTGTATTAATGCTTCTTGCTGTTTGAGTTTAATAATTTCTCTGGTTAAAAGCTTGATTTGTTTATCTTTATTTTTAATCACTTCTTTATTTTCCAAAAACAATTTATCCAATATTTGTTGCTTGAGTTTTTCTGACAAATTTTGTTCTATTTCCCTGGTTTTATCAGTTGATTGATAAACATTTAAGGTAGCTTGTTCAAACCCGGGCATATTTTTCAAACGTTTTTGCCAGCTTTGAATACTGCCTTGTGGAACAATTTCTCCCATTAAATAGACTTCAATTTCCTTTTGTTTCGGATTGATTTGACTTTTGATGATTTGGGCGCCTTTATATTTAACATTTTTTCTTACAAATGATTGAGCAGAACGTTTAAAGATTTCTTCATTATACATTTTTACAAACGACATAATACTCGGAATCATTACCAAAATGGCTAAAAGATAAATTATACGACTGATTCGCCGTCTTTTTTTGGAGTCCAAATAACGGGCGATAGGAAATCGTAAATATTTGATAATCAGAAATGTTGCTAAAGCAATGAAAAAAGAATTGATCAACAACAAATACATGGCGCCGGTAAAGAAATGCAGGTTTCCCGTTGCCAAACCGAAACCGGCTGTACACAAAGGTGGCATCAAAGCCGTAGCAATGGCTACCCCGCTGATAACATTAAAAAAACCCTTTTTGGTCAAAGCCACTATACCGGCCAATCCCCCGAAAAAAGCAATCATTACATCAAAAAAAGTTGGAGAAGTCCGTGCTAACAACTCATTGGATTCGTAAGCCAAAGGTGAAATCTTGAAATAAACAAATGATGTCAGGATACTTAATATGACCATCACTAAAAAATTAACAGCCGATTTTTTAAAAGTATCGATATCATTAGTCCCGACTGCAAATCCTATCCCCATAATCGGGCCCATTAACGGCGAAATCAACATGGCTCCAATGACAACAGGGGTAGAATTGGCATTTAATCCTACGGAAGCTACCATAACCGAAAATATCAATAACCATGCAGTATGTCCGCGAAAAGGAATATTTTCCAATATAGTCCGGCGGGTAAATTCTTTATCACTGTATTTGCGAATATTAAAAAGTTCTCTTACAAAATCTATGGCAACCTCCCAAAATTCTTTAAATTCCTTTTTAACAACTTTTTCATTAACAGCTATATCATCTGTATTTTGCTTTGTATTTTTACTATTCATAATAGTTTATGCTTCCTGACAAAGTTACATTAATTTTTTGAGTTTTTTTTATGATGGGTTGCAATTTTCCGTTGGTAGATTCACCCTTTAAAATCGACTATTGCAAAAAAACGGAAGATTTTACAACTACCGGTTTGGGTATGTCCTTTACGGTCTAACAATCATTATGTCTCCTGACTCTTCAACATGACAAAAATGCAAGGTTTTTTATGGAATGGTTAAGATAGCCCCCTAAAAACAAAGAAAGTCTTTTGATTTTTTTCAATGCTGTTCGAGGTAAAAGAAATCATTACTTAGAAATGTCATTATAATTTCTTTTACCAAAAAATAACCTGACAGGCTTATAAAATCTGTCAGGTCAAATATAAAACAATAGTTATTATCGCTGTGACCGTTTCAATTACGAAAACAAATCGTGTATGCGTTCAAAAAAAGATTTTTCCGATTTACCCGGATTAGGTTGAAAATTAGGATGATCAAAATTCTTTTTGAAAAATTCTTTTTGTTCCTTATTTAAATTTTTAGGAACCCAAACATTGACATTTACCAGCAAATCGCCGTTACCATAGCCGTCAATATCCGGAACGCCTTTATTTTTCAGTCGTAATATTTTACCGGATTGGATGCCGGGTTCCAGACGCAACTTAATTTTACCTGAGGGGGTATCAATAATTTTTTCATTTCCCAATACGGCTTCGGGCATACTGATATACAAATCATAATGGAGATTATTCCCTTCTCGTTTAAAATAATTATCACTTTCTTCTACCAGTTGGACAATTAAATCGCCCGGTACACCATGATTCCCAGGCGCTTCGTTCCCTTTACCAGCCACTCTCAATTGCACGCCGTTTCTAACTCCTTTCGGGATTTTTATACTGATAATATCTTCTTTTAAGATCATACCATTGGCGTCTGAATTTTGCCCCCGGGTTTTTAAAATTTCTCCCGTTCCACCACAAACATTACAAGTGCCGGTTGTCTGCATTCTACCGAAAATAGTATTGGTAATACGGGTTACTTTTCCCGTGCCGTTACATTGATGACAAGTTTGATAAGTCGTTCCGGGTGCTTTGACTTTTCGTTTTATCCTTATTTTTTTTTCACCACCGTTAATAATATCTTTCAAAGTTATTTTCAATTTAACCCGTAAATCGGTGCCGCTGTACCGTGGGGCCCTACGGGTATTAGACCTGCTACGCGACGAACCGTAAGCATTTCCGAAAATATCACCGAAAATATCACCGAAATGTGAAAAAATATCTTCCATATTGGTAAAATGTCCGCCCTCAAAACCACCGGCTCCTTCAAATGCCTGATGACCGAATTGATCATATCGTGCCCTTTTGTCAGGATCGGACAAAATTTCATAAGCTTCGGCCGCTTCTTTAAATTTTTCTTCGGCTTTTTTATCGCCGGGATTTCTATCCGGATGGTATTCAATGGCTTTTTTACGGTAAGCTTTTTTTATTTCCGCCGCCGTAGCTGTCCTGCTTACCCCCAATATTTCGTAATAATCTCGTTTCATCCAAGCTTGTTTTTATTATGACAAAACTGCCACTGAAATGCAATACTTCAATGACAGTTTTTATATTTTATTAATATTCAATTATTTACCTTCCTGTTACAACTTTTGGAAACCGTATGTTTTTCGGTCCCAATTGATAACCTTTTTCAACAACATCCACAATTTTATCCTTCATTTTTTCATCTTCCACAGGTACTTGCGCAATAGCCTCGTGAATATCCGGGTCAAAACTATCGCCTTTTTGTACCAGTATGTCTTTTAAGCCTTCTTTTTCAAGGGTTTTTTTGAATTTATCATAAATTAAAATGACACCTTTAACCATTTCATCGTCATGACTCTTTTTCATTTCTTCAATGGCTCGTTCAAAATCATCAAGAACAGGTAGTAAATTTTTTATTACTTTTTCAGCTGCCGTTTCAAACAATTCCAACTTTTCCTTGGCGGTTCGCTTACGGTAATTTTCAAATTCTGCATACAAACGCAAATACTTATCCTTTTCATCTTTAAGCATTTGCTTTAACTCTTCGATTTTTGCAGTTTGGGTGTTAGATTTATTGTTTTGAGACTTTTCAGCCGTTTTTTTTTGTGATTGTTGTTGGTCTTTATCTTGTGTTTTGGTTTCTTTTTTGGTTTTCTTGCTCATAATCTTTCGTTGTTTTTTACTTCAACAAAACTCTTGCAAATATATTGCCAATTTAGAAATCTGACAAATTGACATTTTATTATTTTATTATTTTATTGTTTTTTGGTTTTCTGGTGCCGGAACCTCGATACACACCTCTCTTTGTCCGGAGCACTCAACCACCAACAGAGGTAGGTCACTGAGTGGTTTTGAGACGCAAGGAGCAAAAGTGTATCGAAATGACGGGGCTTTTATATACTTCTCTCTTCGGTCGGAACACCTATTGTTACTATTTTATAACAAATTTGTTGAAATCATTTTTTATTTCTATAAATTCCTCTTCAGCCGGTATAAATTTACCGTACCAAACATAATCATAAATGAAGGTTAAATGCTTAAACAAACTTTTTAACTCTTTTGCTTTAAGCTCATGGGTATAATCCCGGTTTGTCTTTTCGGGATGCCATTCAATCAATTGATTATCAATTAGTTTTTTTAGTGTTTTGAGATAATAATACCGGATAGCCAAACGATAATCTTTTTCATTGATAGCTTCCTTTATCAAACTATCCAAATCGGCTTCCTTGATAATTTCATCATCATCACTGAGATTGATAACCTTGGCTTCTTTCAAGCGTTTGTTTTGTCCCGACCGAATTAAATCCACTCCTAGTAAAAACCTATAAATCAAATATATAAAAATAAGAACAGCTATGTAAGGTAAAGTTTTAATAAAGACTTTTAAAAACTTCATCCCTTTTTTAGCACCAAATAGCCATTTAAAAAATTTTTCCAGTAAATTGACAATTTTACGTTCAAACCACTTGATAGCTCTAATAAAGAAATTTTTTTCATTGTGCTTTTGAATATAGTCAAAAGCTTTGTCTTTTCTATATTTTTCCAGATTTTTTTGTGGGATTTCCACTCGTTTAACGGGACGTTTATCTACCCGGATATCCCTGGCGCGTCCAATGGTCAAAACAAAGAAAACCAATAGAAAACCGATGATATGGAATTTATAAAGTTTCATTTTCGCCTTCAGATTTCGTACCTATTTTTTCAATTTTATCATATAAACTTTCACCGGTTTGGTATTCACGAAGAGTAAAATATAAGAAAGAGAGTGCAATTATCATCAAAATACGTAAAATTACTTGAGCAATATAAGAGATAACCGAAAAAAAGGAAATAATGAGATCTCCTTGCCCGGAATACGGGGCAATATCTTGACTTTGTGCCATCAAAATGGTTTTGATAAAAAAGTAAATACTTACAGGGGCGTTAATAACTGCACCAATCAGACTTATTATCAATGACATCACAAACATTACACCGAAGCTAAACCAAAACCGGTTTTTTAAATAATTTTTAGTCTTACTTATAGCTGTAAAGACATCTATATCTTCAAAAATATAAACATAGTATGTTATGGTAAAATATATAGAAGCATATAAAAGCAACGGAAAAAATATAATTACAAATAAAAAAATTGCAAATCCTTTGTTTGATTGTCCTACTGCAAATATAAACATGAGTAAAATTGAAATAAACAGTATAATAAAAAATATCAAAAGAAAGGTTAATCCTATCAATCCCCAAAATTTTTCTTTTACCAGTTTTTTGACGGTTTCTTTATCCACTTTACCGTTTTCTTCATTGTAAAATTTTAAGTAACCTGTAACCGCAGCAAAAAGCCTCGGGATAAAAATGAGTATCAACAAAAATAAGCTTAGGGCTATCAATCCGAGATAATAAGACTCATAAACATCAGATATCATATCTTTTTCCCCAATTTTAAAATCCAAAAGTTTGTTAATTATACCGAAGTAATAATAAAAATAAAGGAAATAAAGAATAACCAATCCAGTAATAATTATTTTATTTTGTTCCCAAATGATTTTAATTATTTCTTTGGCGTGTGATTTAAAAAACTTAAAACTATCTTCAATTATAGCATCAAATCCTCTTTGTTTTCTAATGGTAAAAATTTTTTTCATTTCAATTTATTTTTTTGTACTGTTTGTAATATAATTTCTTAGGCAAAAAAAGATAATAATAAAGTATCAAAAACAGCGAACTTACAATGATTAACACGGCTAGCCAATCGGGCATTTCGGTATGCCGGGTTACAAAACCTTCAAAAAAACCGGCAATAATAAAAAAAGGAATAGTGCTAAGCATAACCTTTAAACCGTCACGGGCTTTTTGTCTGAATGCATACATACGCGTATAAGTGCCGGGCATCAAAATCCCGCTTGCCATAATAAATCCGGCTGCTCCCGCTACTATAATAACAGATATTTCAATGGTTCCATGTATCCAAATCGTACGTACGGATTCCCAAAAGACACCTTGTTTTAAAAAGAAATATTGAAAGGTTCCCAACATAATGGCATTACGCATTAAATAATATAATGTGCCCAACCCTAAAAAAATACCCATCATAAAAGTGTATAATGCCACTTTGATGTTATTAATGGTAATACCGAGAAACATATCCACTTCATTAGCTTTTTTATATACTGCCATGGGGTCGCCTTTTTTGATATTTTCCAAGGTCATATCGACATAAGCATCCCCCATAATCCAACGGGCAAAATCCAAATTTTGCGTGGTTGAAAACCACCCGATAGCGGCAAAAAGTAAAAAAATTAAAAATGAAAACAATAAATATTTACGATATTGATAAAACATCAAAGGAAAATCATGCAGATAAAACCGCTTGATAGCATTACCGCTTGTTTTTTTGGTCTTATAAATTCTTCTGTGCGCCATCCCCGCCAATTCGTTGAGATAAGCTGTCAATTTACTCTCTGGATAATACGTAGAAGCATAAGCCAAGTCGTCTGTCAAATCGAGATATATCACAGTCAAATCATCAGAATTAATTCTGGATTTACTTGCCAATAATTTTTCATAACGCAACCACTTATCCTTATTTCTTTTGACAAAAACGACTTCTCTCATACATTATTGAGTTGAATGTTAGATATTTAAAGTTGAAAGTTTAAGTTCATAGAGTATTTCTTTCTTTGATGTCTGTTTATTATTTCATAACTTATGCTCTTCTTTTGAATTGAAAAATTGAGGATTTGTTCCGGTTCGTTGAATATTTTGTTTTTTAATGAATGCTTTTAGCTTCAAACTAAAATATTTACGTCAAGAAAATTGAGGAATTGAGGATTTTTTTAAAACTTAAATATTTTTCTCACTCCTCACTCCTCTCTTCTCATTCCTCACTCCTCAAAAATTATATCACATAAAAAATAAATTGATATCCTTGTAATCCATATCAAACCATTCCCCTACGGATTTATTGGTCAAAATACCTCTGTAAATATATATCCCGTTACGTAACCCGCGGTTAAATCTAGCTGCACCTTCAATACCTCCTTTTTCTCCGATGTCCAAAAGATAACGTAAGAAAATATTGCTCAATGACAAACTGGCTGTCCGGGCGTAACGTGCGGGGATATTAGGCACGCCGTAATGCACAACGCCGTGCTTGACAACAATCGGGTCGGAATGAGTGGTCAGTTCGGACGTCTCACTCACACCGCCTCTGTCAATACTGACATCAATAAAAACCGAACCTTCTTGCATCATTTGTATCATTGGTTCGGTAATGATAATAGGGGTACGGGATTTGCCCCTTATCGCCCCGATAACAACATCGGCACGACGCAAAGCATCCAAAATCACATTAGGATTGATAGTAGATGTATAAACCTGATTCCCCAATAATGTTTTGAGCCGTCGCAAACGCGTTACCGAATTGTCGAAGACTTTGACCGAAGCGCCTAAGCCCAAAGCCGTTTTTGCAGCATATTCGCCAACTGTACCTGCTCCCAAAATAACCACACTTGCCGGCGGTACGCCACTGATATTTCCCAATAACAAATTTTTACCTACCAAAGGCTTGGTCAATAACTCGGCGGCTATCAACATGGAAGCCGTACCGGCAATTTCACTCTGTGCTCTTACTATCGGGAATGAACCTTGCTCATCTCTTAAAAATTCGTAAGCAATAGTTGTTACTTTTTTTTCCAACAGCCTTTCAATCAACTCTTTACGCTGTGTTTTAATTTGTAAAGCAGAAAAAACAATACTTTCAGGATTTAAATAGGCTACTTCCTTCAAATCCGGCGGTTCCACTTTCAGGATAATATGACTTTTAAAAACCGTTTCGGTATCATAAGTAATTTGAGCTCCCATTTCCGCATAATCCTTATCCGAAAAATTAGCGCCTTCTCCCGCCCCACTCTCAATAATAATCTTATGACCGTGTGCTACCAATGTCCCGACAGCATCCGGCGTTAAACAAATCCGTTTCTCTTGTAATCTGATTTCTTTGGGAATACCTATTTGCAATTCACTTTTCCGATACTGGATAGCTAATCGCTCCTCTTGAGGTAATAAAATATCTTGTGAATAGGGTTTTAACATAATACCTTATAATATTTGCAAAACACGGGTGTTGTTTTCATTAACAATAATACGAATTTTTTGCGAATTTTCCGGTAAAATTTCCGAAATAACCTCTGGCCACTCAATTAAAACATAAGCCGACGTTTGCGCTAAATATTCTTCAATACCGAAATCCAAAGCTTCATAAAAATCATTAAGACGGTATAAATCAAAGTGATAAATAGGAAACCCCGGCGTCCGGTATTCATTGACAATAGCAAAAGTCGGGGAATTAACCTCGTCTTTCGAACCTATTTTTTTAACCAAAGCTTTAATCAATGTTGTTTTACCACTACCCATTTCACCATCAAATAAAATGATACGACTTTTGATATTTGCCAAAACAAATGCTGCTGCTTTATCTATCTCATCCAATCTATAAGTAAATTCCGTCATACCGGTACATTTCATTTTTTACAAAAATACGAATAAATTCATTACGCTTTTTTATGTTCATGGGTATTAAAATCTGTTAAAAAAAACTCAATTTTTAAATTTTATAAAAAATATGATAAATATCATTTAATTATTATTTTTTTAAAAATACTTTTGAAGCAAACACAAAACTTAATAAAATGAATAAAACCGAAAAAACATATCCACAATTGGACGAATTATTCTCAAATCCCGAACCTTGGGAGACTTGGGAAAGCAAACTTGTTTGGGGCAGTGTTATTGTTGCTGTAATAGCATTAAGTGTTTTGGGTATTTTTATCAATACATTTTTACTCAAATGAAAACTATTGAATTAAAATTAATTTACCAAGACAACTTATGGCATTGTTATAACGAGCAAATAAGTTTAAAATCAAAGGAATTGTCCGGTTTGGATACTAAAATCAAAGCATTTTTGACTAAAACTTATGAGGAAGGGCGATTTAAAGTGAAGTTTTATTACGATTTTAACAATTTTCCTTTGTGGATGCGTCAATATATGCCACATTATTTTAACAGGGAGACGGATTTTAGTATCGAGTAGCAAGTAGCATGTAACAAGTATAAACGTTGCACCGTAACGTCTTAATTGAAAATGGAAAATTGAGAATGGAAAATGAGATTTCTCACTACGTTCGAAATGACAATTAGAACGTTCGAAATGGTAATCAAATAACCAAATAACCAATATCATCAAATAACCAACAATATGGAACAAATCAACAAAAAATGGACGAGTGGCATGAGCTATACCGAAGATTGGTGGTCGGCATGGCTCGGCTTATTTTTTTTCGGATTAGGACTGTTAACCATTTGGGGGCTCGACGTCGTCGGCTGGATTGCCAAACCCAAAACCTGGGAACTGACAAACCTTTTGCAAGATTTTTCTTGGTCTAAGCTTCTTAAAGTTTCAAGTAAAAGTTATCATCATTGGCATCCTTTATTATCACTATTTGTGACTTATGTGGTATTTGCCGTAACCACCACCTTAGGGGCTTATTACCAAAAACTCAACGTCAAAAAGTTTTTTACGGGTTTTACCATTATCTTCTTTTTGACATGGTTTGCATGGATTGTAGGGCATGAAGCGCATTTATCCGCCGTTGATGCAGTTGTAAAAAAACACAATTATTATAAAGAATTCAATTTGAGTTGGGGTTTGCAGCTCGGTGGCGGTGCATCTTACATGTTGGCACTGGCCATCGGATTGATAATCGGAAATTTCTTTAAAGGTTTTGCTCGTAAAATTAAAGAAGCTGCCAAACCCGAATGGTTTATCAAAACCGGTATCGTCTTACTCGGTATCAAATTGGGTATCATGACTATGAAAGCAGCCGGCTTCACTTACGAATTGACACTTGCCGGGGCCGCCGCAGCATTTGTTGCTTATCTCTTATTTTGGCCTATTGTTTACTACATCGGACGTAAATATTTTAATCTCAACCGTTCGTCGGCAGCTGTCTTATCTTCAGGCATTTCCATTTGCGGTGTATCCGCCTCCATAGCTACTGCCGGTGCTATCAAAGCCAAACCGGTCGTTCCGATAGCCGTCTCAACCTTGATTTTGATTTTTGCAATGTTCGAATTAGTTATCTTACCACCCGTTTATACAAATTTGGCTCCCAATGAACCTATTGTCAACGGAGCTGCAATGGGTATGACAGTCAAAACCGACGGAGCCGACGCCGCAGCCGGAGCGATACTGGACCAACTAATGATTTCCAAACATCTCAAACAAACCGGTGAACATTGGGAAGAAGGTTGGATATTGAGTGCCGCCCTGTTAACCAAAATATGGATTGATATTTTTATAGGTATATGGTCATTTATTTTGGCATTGGTTTGGATTAGAAATGTTGATAATAAGCATGATAAAGAAAAAATACCAAAATCGGAAATATGGTTTCGTTTACCCAAATTTGTCATGGCGTATATGTTGGTATGGCTTATTTATCTCTTTTTGATTTATGTTTTCCCGGATATTGTACCGCAAGCCAAAATCGGGGCTCATATCGTGCAAGGTGGTTTCCGTAAATTGATGTTTATGTTAACTTTTTTAAGTATCGGAGTTATCACGGATTTCAGTAAACTTAAAGGTATGGGACGTTTGGCCATTCTTTATGCAGTCGCACTGTTTGCCATTATTGCCCCAATTGCTTATTTTGTAGCTTATCTGTTCCACAATGGTATGTTGCCGCCTACGGTTAAGTAAGTTAGTAACAAGTATCAAGTAACTAGTATCGAGTACACCTGTCATTCCGACAGAGTTTTTTCGACACAGGCATAAAAACGACGAGGAATCCATTTAATTGATAATCCGCTCTATTGTGGTCTCCCGACCCCGATAGCCCTCTACCTTGACAAAACATCGATAAATAAATACCAATCCGATTGACTATTAAATATTTAAAAAGACCTACCAGGTCAGCGACAAAAAAACCGGCAAATTTTTGCCGGTTTTCTTGTGAGTTGTGGTTATTTTGATTAATGAAGACTAATCCAAATCGAATTTAATACCTTGTGCCAGAGGCAAGTCCGAACTGAAATTAACTGTTGTAGTTTGTCGGCGCATATAGGCTTTCCATGCATCAGAGCCAGACTCGCGACCACCGCCGGTATCTTTTTCGCCACCGAATGCACCGCCTATTTCGGCACCTGATGTTCCGGCATTGACATTGGCAATACCACAATCGGAACCCATAGCTGAATAGAATTTCTCAGCTTCTTGCATATCTTGTGTAAAGATAGCTGAAGACAGACCTTGTGGCACGTCGTTGTTGATAGCAATCGCATTTTCTACATCACCCCTGTATTTTATCAAATATACAATAGGCGCAAAAGTTTCTTCCTGGACTATTTCGTAATGATTTTCAGCTTCGGCAATGGCCGGTACCACATAAGTGCCGGTTTCAAAACCCGGGCCTTCGAGTATTTCCCCGCCAAAGACCATTTTTCCGCCTTCTTTTTGCACTTGCTCTATAGCATATTTAAACTGATTGACAGCGTAAATATCATGCAAAGGACCAACCAGTACATCCGGATCAAGCGGATTACCGATTCTTTCTTTAATTTTTTTGTAAGCGTCAATCATTTTGTTTTTAAATTCATCATAAATATCTTCGTGTAAGATGATTCGTCTGGTCGAAGTACAACGTTGTCCCGCTGTTCCCACGGTTCCAAATACCGTTGACATTAATGCCATATTCAAGTTGGCTTTAGGAGTAACAATCACTGCGTTGTTTCCCCCCAATTCCAAAATGGTTTTGCCCAGACGTTTACCGACCCGTTCGCCGACCCGTTTACCGACAGCTGTTGAACCGGTCATAGACATTAAACGGACCCGTTTATCATCTAAGAAATTATCCCCCATTACTGACGACCGACCGATAATCAAGTTAAATACACCTTCCGGCACATTATTCTTCCGTAAAACTTTTTCAATAATTTTGTGAGAAGCAATAGCCGTCAAAGGTGTTTTGGAGGATGGTTTCCACACCACTACATCACCGGCTGTTATTGCCAGTGCCGTATTCCACATCCAAACGGCAACCGGAAAGTTAAAAGAGGAAATAATACCAACAATACCAAGTGGTTGGTATTGTTCCATCAAACGGTGCATCGGACGTTCGGATTGTAAATTAAATCCGTTCATCGTTCTGGCTTGTCCAACGGCAAAGTCACAAATATCTATCATCTCTTGCACTTCGCCCAAACCTTCCACATAGATTTTACCCATTTCATAGGTTACCAATGCTCCTAAATCCTCTTTGGCTTCACGCAATGCATTACCAATTTGACGCACTACTTCGGCACGGACCGGAGCTGGGGTCATACGCCACTGTTCAAAAGCTTTTTCAGCCGTTTGCATCACTTTTTCGTAGTCGTCAAGTGTAGCGGTTTTAACACTGGCTATCAGTGAGCCATCTACAGGCGAATACGATTTATTTATTTTTCCTTCGGTGTCAAACCAAGCCGTTCCTGTGGTCACACCCTCGTTAATCTCTTTTAAGCTGAGTCGTTTCAATACGTCTTGTATGTTGATTGTCTTGCTCATTATTTTGATTTTTATTTTGTTCCAATTCTTTGTTTAATTCTATGATAATTTGGTCTATTTCCGCATCGCTAAACCCTTTTTCTTTACACGCATCTTCTATCGTCCCCCAAATCGGCTCACCACAGCGAATACATTTAATCCCTTTGACCCGCAAAAACTCTTCGGCAAAAGGATAGTCCTCTACCAAATCTTCAATGGTCATATCTTTTTCTATTTCCATAGCTTAAAATTTTTGTGCTGTAAAAATACGGAATATTTTTTATAATATATTTTACAATTCTCATAAATTCTGATGATTTGCATATTTGACTGAATTTCAAGTGTATTAGAATTGAGTAACTAGAATCAAGTAATTAGTATCAAGTTTATTTACAACCTGGATTATTTCACAATTAAACAATGATTATCAGTCAGTTAAAAATAATCAATATAAAAAAAAACAAACGACCGACAATCCGGTCGCTTGTTATATGCAAAAGATGATACAAATAATAAACTTATTCTTTTGCATTTTACTCTAAACACACATATTATGAAAAAAAACACATGTTTATTGATTAAACAGTTTAAAAAAAAAAGATATTGATTTTCAACGACTTAAACGCAATACATCTTGAATATTCAGTAAGACTTACTCCTTATGTTCATTACCATGTCTCCTGATGAATAATCACCCAAGCATAGGTTGAGGCACCTGTTTGTACACACATTTCCACATAAGAATGGTTACTATCGGCTCTATATCGCAAGGTGCCTACTTTATCGGCAGTTGCCATACCGGTATCATTTGCCACTTGAACACCGCCATTGACTTGCAAGGCGGATTTCGGGTCTGTGGTACCTATACCGACGTTACCGTTTAAAGCGGTTTTGGTAATATTGGTATCGCCTATCACAATCGTATTACTACCCAAACCGGTTACACCGGTACCGATGACTATTTCATTGGTATCACCACTTGCATTAGCTTTGGTATTGGAACCTATAAAAATACTTGATTCCAAGCTTGACAAAGGATTACCGCTCGCATCCATAAGACCTGCACTATTTCCAATGGCCGTATTTTCATTTCCTGAACCTATGGTTCCCAATGCGCCATAGCCAAAAGCCGAATTATTAATTCCTGACGAATTTGTTGTCAAAGCAGCAATTCCCGTTCCGGTATTAAACTGGGCATGTCCGTTATGAGAACCGGAACCCTGACCGAGAAAAACAGAATTTGAACCGGAAATACCATCATTCAAATCATTAATTTCTTGTGCACCGCCGGAAAGTGTTTGCCAAGAAGCCAAGCCATTAGCATCGGAAGTAAGTACTTTCCCAACACCCGGACTACCACCGGTTATTTTGATGGTCCCGTTAATATCAACTCTGGTAGCGACAAAATCTCCACCGATTAAAGGGGTTGATGTGGAGGAATTAGCAATATATAATTTGCCGCTTCCGGCTTCATTATATCCCGCTTGATAACCGATAAAAACATTTCCCGAACCTGTTGCATTATTACCGGCATCAGTTCCTATTACAGTATTATTACCTGTCGAATTGTTGTATAATGCTCTTGTTCCTATTGCTACATTCATATCACCGGTAGAATTTGTATTCATAGCATAGTTTCCTGCAGCTGTGTTATTACTTCCCGAAGTTGTCAAAGAAAGTGTACCGTTTCCGAATCCGGCATTAAGATTTGCTGTTCCGTCATCGCTAGTTCCTGAATTTACTCCGACAAACAAGGAAGAATTGTTATTTTTTCCATCCGTTAAATCGTCAATTTTTTTAGCTCCGGCATCATCGTCAGGTATGCAGTTGGAACCATCCCAGGATAAGACTTGTCCGTTGGTAGGTGGAGATGTCGTAACATCCACATCTGTCAGATTATCAATACCACTATTTAAAGAAAATGTAGTGCCGGTTAAATTTAAACCGGTTCCGGCAGAATAAGTGGTATCGCTATCATCCGCCGGCACCCAATTCGTGCCGTTCCAAGACAATACTTGACCGTTTGCAGGTATATTTGTCGAAGTATCTACATCGGAATGCGTGTTTATGGAACCGGTTGCCGAAACAGGTGTATCTACAAAACTTAACTGTCCGCTACCATCGGTTTGTAAAATTTGATTGGCGGTTCCGTCAGTTAAAGGAAACGTATAGGATTGATTAAAAATAATTTTTCCATTTTTATAAATTTCAAAAGCACTGTGTTTTAAGTTAGCCCCCTCTCCATTACCGACAACAAACAATCTGTCATTCCAATTCCAGTTATCAGTGTCATGAACAATGTATGGCGAATTGTATTGTCCGACAGAAACCTCCCCATAAGAATCTGCATGCGATTGTCCGATAGCTATCGAACGCTTACCAATGCCCGTACCGCCACCTAAAACAAAAGAATAATCACCCAAAGCAAGAGAAGCATAACCGATAGCCGTAGCAAACATACCTTTTCCTTTGGCATAACTTCCAATGGCAATAGCTCCCGGTCTATCAACATAACAACTATCTCCTATTGCTATCGAATTTTCTGCTTTTGAAACAGACTTATAACCGATAGAAATGGCATAATTGTAAAGTGCCTTAACAAAGGTTCCTATTGCAATGGTATTTTGATGATCTGCAACAGATGAAGTGCCGATTACGGTAGTTCTACTCCAACCGTTTGCTTGGCAATTATATCCTAATGATATACCGAATTGAGACGATGTATTATTTCCATATCCCAAGGAAATAGAACTTAATCTTTGCACAGTATCTCTAACGCCAATGGCTACCGACCACTCACCATAGGCATAATTTTCTCTTCCCAAAGCAATTGAACTTAAATTTGTGGATTTGGATAAAAACCCCATTGCTATGGAATTTTCTCCTGTGGCTTCGGATGACTTTCCAAACGCGATGGAACATGTATCGGTAGCTTTGGTAGAATATCCCATTGCAATGGAATAATCTCCAATATTGGCATAATCCCACTGGTTTCCGCCAACGTATCCTGCCCTAAATGCTGATTTCCTGGGATAGAAAAACATTTTTGTGCCCGGGCCCGATGTACCAATGGTTCCATTGAGGAAATATCCCGAACCATGTGTTCCGGTTATAACAATTCCATCCGTTCCTTCAATTTTTACCGGACCGGCATCAGCTATTATATTTTTACCTGATCCATGTCCGCTGACACCATCGTAAGCATCATCTAAAGTCGTTGATCGCATTCTCGTCCAATCTGAACCATCAAAATAGTAAAACCCCTTAATGCCATCCGTTTGATAAATCATCAAGCCCGTAGCAGGTTGTAGAATAGCATCTCGTTGTACTATTGTCATACGTGGAATTAAAACCCCTTTGTCAGTACTTTTAATATCCAACATAGCGGAATTATCCGGTTGGCTGCCATCTGTATTGATGCCTACTTGCGCATACGTATCGTTAAAACTGATTACAAACAATACAACAAATAAAAATAGCGATTTTTTTATAATATAATAGGTTTTGGTAATTTTATTATTTATAATTTTTTATGTTTTATAAATTTTCGAAATGAGTAAACAACCTTTTCCTTTAATTGTTTCTTCAAATTTAAGCATACAAGAACAGTAACATCAATAATCTGCATAATGAAAACGTACTCAAACGGTAAAATTTTATCTATTATGAAAACAACTTATATTGTTGAAAATCAACGATTAGAGTTGTTTTTTTTTGAATATAAAGTGAAAAAAATTTTTTCTAAACACAGAAAAAAAGAAGAAAAAAGTGTCTAAAACGGAATTATATCTTTATGTAGTTAGCAATTAACTAACTCCTTAAATCGTAAACATTCTATTTTAAATTTTAATTAAATTTCATATTTTTGATAAATCATATTTTCAAATATAAAAAAACAGCTATGTGGCAACCCACACTCGAATTTATTAAAAATACCAATCTCTACCGGCAAATGCAAAAAAACGGTTTTGAGAACTATAAAGATTTTTACAAATGGTCTATCTCCAACCGGAACGAATTTTGGGACATAACGGTAAAAGCTCTTGATATTCAACTCATTAAACCTTATTCTACCATTTTGGACGATACTGATGTAGAACATCCCGTTTGGCTTAAAGATGCCCGGATGAATATCGTCGATTCTTGTTTTAAAGCCACACCGGATTCCCCGGCAATAGTTTATCAAAAAGAAAACGATGAAAACTTGCAAACTTTATCGTACAAAAATTTGGAAACCTACATCAACCGTATTGCCAATGCATTTATTGAAAACGGATTACAAAAAGGCGACACTATCGGTATCGATATGGCAATGAATATAGAAGCTGTGGCTATTTATTTGGCCGGTATCAAAGCGGGATTGCAAGTCGTCACGGTTGCAGACAGCTTTTCGCCTGACGAAATCAAAGTCCGGTTTGGTATTGCGCCGCCCAAATTGGTCTTTACGCAAGATTATCTGTTGCGAGCCGGTAAAAAATTACCACTGTACGATAAAGTTTTAGACGCCTATGACGGACCGGTAATTATCGTGCCCGCTATTGAAAATACTGATATTCGTATCAAGCGACAAGACCATTTTTGGGACGAATTTCTATCTGATAATACACATTTCAGTTCCATAGCAATGGATCCTTTGGATACTATCACAGTCTTGTTTTCGTCGGGGACTACCGGAAATCCCAAAGCTATTCCATGGAATCACACGACCGCCATTAAGTCGGCAGCGGACGGTTTTTACCATCATGATATTCAAACCGGAAATGTCGTAGCTTGGCCGACCAATTTGGGTTGGATGATGGGGCCTTGGCTCATTTTTGCCTCTTTGATTAACAACGGAACTATAGCGCTATTTGAAGGCAGCCCCATGAGTGAAGCATTCGGACGGTTTGTGCAAGAAACCCGCATCAATATGTTAGGGGTTGTCCCGAGCATCGTGCGGGCATGGAAAAATACCGGCACTATGGAATCATTCGATTGGTCCGCCATAAAATGTTTCAGTTCCACAGGTGAAAGTTCCAATCCGCAGGAAATGACCTATTTGATGCAACTCGCCGGTAACAAACCTGTGATAGAATATTGCGGCGGTACGGAAATAGGCGGCGGTTATGTGACCGCCACTTTGATACAAACCAATATCCCTTCTACTTTTTCCACGCCGGCTTTAGGTAGCGAATTTATAATTGTCAATGAAGAAGGTAAATTGTCCGACAAAGGCGAAGTCTTTTTAGTTCCACCGGCTATGGGACTATCGTTCAAGCTTTTAAATCGTGATCATCACAAGGTTTACTATGAAGGGACACCTAAAATAGACGGTAAGATTCTACGTCGTCACGGTGATTTTTTAATCAGATTAGACAACGGTTACTACAGGGTTATGGGACGCACAGACGACAGTATGAATTTGGGCGGTATCAAAGTCAGTTCCTTACAAATCGAAGAGTTGGTCAATTCGCATATCGCCGTTACCGAATCGGCTGCCATAGCCGTCAGCCCTCCCGAAGGTGGTCCGGCACGCTTGGTTTTATATATTGTTCCCAACGGTATCGTCGATAAAGAATTATTACAATACGAATTACAAAAACTCATCAAACAAAAACTCAATCCGCTGTTTAAAATTTTTGATGTAGTCGTTACTGAAAAATTACCGCGTACGGCTTCCAACAAAATTATGAGACGTGTCCTGAGGGCAGCATACCAAAAACAAAATTGATATGACATTCAGAACAATTATTGATATCCCGGAAAGTCCCGAAAAAATTTCTTATCAAGACAAAATTTTTGGTCTCGGTTCGTGTTTTGTTACCCATATCAAAGACAAATTCGATTATTACCAATTTCAAAATCAAATCAATCCATTCGGAACGGTTTTTAATCCCATATCTGTTCGAAAATTATTAAAACACGTTGTAAATCAGCAACTTTTCGAAGATAAAGACTTATTTTATCATCAAAATTTGTGGAAAAGTTTCGAATTACATTCCGAATTTAATCATCCGGATAAAAATATTTTCTTACAAAATATCAATCAACGGATTGCTGCTGCCGCTAATTTTTTAAAATCGGCCGGTTGGCTATTTTTAACCTTTGGAACAGCTTGGGTTTACCGGCATAAAATTTCGGGACAAATAGTTAATAATTGTCACAAAGTACCCCAAAAAGAATTTGACAAGCTTCTACTCTCTCCTACTGAAATTAAAAGGGAACTTAACGAAATACTTTACCTAGTCAAAAACTACAATCCTGCATTAAAAATACTGATGAGCATCAGCCCAGTAAGACATTTAAAAAACGGTTTTATAAAAAACCAACGCAGCAAAGCACACTTGATTACGGCGGTACATGAATTGGCATCTGACATATTCTACTTCCCTTCTTATGAAATATTGCTCGACGATTTACGTGATTATCGTTTTTATAAAGACGACTTTATTCATCCAAATACGTTGGCTATCAACTATATATGGGAAAAATTTACTAAAAGCTTCATCAATCCCGAAATTTTTCCCATCATGCGTCAAATAGATAAAATAAGACAAGGATTAACGCATAAAAGTTTTAATCCCGGTTCGGTTCAAGACATCAACCGTTTAAACAAATTGCAAGTAAATATCTTAAAATTACAAGAAAAATTCCCCTGGATGGATTTTTCGAAATAATAATGATAATTTTATAAGTGAGAAATTTTTTAAAGATAAAACAAAGAAGTAATAAAAAAATCTTCATTAAAAAAAAATAATGCTTATTTACTAAAACTTCATCAAGTATAACTTAATTTACTTTTTTTTTCTTACTTTTGTAACATAAACAAATCATTAAATTCTAAAAAAATGAAAAAAATTACCTTATTTCTTTTCGTCGCATTAACTTTTGCCGGCGTAATGAACGCCCAATTGTTATCGGAAGATTTTTCTGGAAATTTTCCACCCTCAGGTTGGACCATTGACAGTCATGCAACCAACTGGGATAAAAAGAACTCTAATAATGCCGGAGGAACCGCTCCTGAAGCCAGATTTGCTTGGACCCCCCAATTTAACGGAGATAGCAGATTGATTTCTCCTGCAATCGATTTAACCGGCGTCAATACCGTCACCTTGAAATTTAAACACAGTATAAATCATTATGGAGGTCCCTACACAGTTGGTGTTGCAACACGAACCGGAACCTCAGGTACATGGAATACGGTTTGGTCAATGGCGGGAGCCGATATTACGGAAGAAAAAGTCATCAATATATCCAATTCCGATACAGGACAAAATGATTTTCAATTTTGCTTTTTCTTTTCGGGAAATAGTTATAATATAAATTATTGGTACATTGATGATGTTGAAATATCTGCTACACCGAATTTGGATTTGGAAGTTAACGAATTGCAAATTCCCGATTATGCCGGAGTCGGACAAGCATTACCTATTGCTGTTAAATTATACAACCTCGGCCAAAATGACATTACAACATTTGATATTGCTTACACTGTTGACGGAGCAAATAATGTTTCCGAAACTGTAAATGCAACTATACACCCCACTGAATCTTATACTCATGTATTTTCTACCAACTGGACGCCCGTTACGGGAACTCATCAAATAGAAGTTACCATCTCCAATGTAAACGGTGGAACTGATGATGAAACCGGAAATGACGTTTTGAGTAAAAATGTTATTGTGGCCAGTCAAGTTGTCAGTAATTTTCCTTTATTTGAAGAATTTACAAGTTCTACATGCTCGCCTTGTGCCAGTTTTAACAGTTCTGTCTTGAATCCGTTCACAAATAACCATCAAACCGATATTGCCCTTGTAAAATACCAAATGAACTGGCCCGGTTCCGGTGACCCTTACTACACTGCCGAAGGAGGCGTTCGTAGAGCATATTACGGTGTATCCGGCGTTCCTAATCTTTTTGTAGGAGGTACAAAATACTCTACAACAAGCTCAGGTGTCAACAGTGCTTATAATAATGAAACTTCCAGGGATTCATATATGGATATGACAGCACAATTCTCCTTGCAAGGTTCCACTATTGATGTTTCGGTTACAATTACGCCCTATGTAACCGGTAACTTTACCGCACAAATTGTTGTTGTTGAAAAAGAAACTACCGGTAATACGGGTAGTAACGGCGAAACTTCGTTTAAACATGTTATGATGAAAATGTTACCCGATGCCAACGGAACAAGTGTTTCATTGACTGACGGCACACCGGTAACACTTAACTACTCTTATGACATGTCATCTACCAATGTTGAAGAATTATCTGATTTGGCAGTTGTTGCTTTCGTTCAAGATGATGGTAACAAAAAAGTTATGCAATCCGTTTATGCACCTACCGAAACTAATTCCGTTGATGAATTCATATTTAAGAATGTTAAACTCTATCCCAATCCTTTCCATGATAAAATTTTCTTGGAAACACAAGATGAAATTAACTATTCCGTTATGGATTTGAGTGGTAGAACTATTGTTAACGAAAAAAACGTTGCCAACAATGAATTTATCGATTTAAGTAATTTCCCTAACGGAATTTATTTGTTAAAACTTTCTGATAATCAACACACGGAATTAAGAAAGATAATCAAAAAATAACAAGGCAAATTAATGTTTTTAAAACACGGGTTAATTTTTTAGCCCGTGTTTTTTTTTCAATATTATTATAAAAATGTATTTTTGCTCACATCATAATTTATTAATATGGTTGCTAATAATATAAAAAATTATAAACCACTCATTTTTAACAGATTCTCCTGGATTGCGTTTTTCTTCACCATTTATAGTTTATTCTTTAATTTTTTCTTTCAATCCATCCATAAATTAAATTTCAGTTTTGTCTTATTCGCTATCGTTTCGTATTTTTTTTGGACGTCTATTGGTGTTCTATTACATTTTATTCCCCGTAAACCGGCTCAAATTATCATCGCCGTTTTATCATTTATATGGAGTTTACTTATATTAACCGCCCCGGCACTTTTTAAAGAATTTAAAGAATTTTTATCTACCGGACTGGTTATCTTACTCAAAGAACAACCTGTATATTTTTGGGGATATGTCCGGCAAATCACCCATACTTTTTGGCAGATATCTGCTATCATTATTTTGACAATCGTTCTATACCGTATTTTCAGAATTTCAAAAACAGTCCAACTTCAAAAATCAAAACCTCTTCTTATACTAGCGATAGTTATGATTTTTATGGCCAATTTGACCTTGAATGTAGAAAGACGATATTTTCAAAAAGATTTCTTACCGGTTGATATCCATACATTTTATGCCATACGGACAGGATTAAAAAAACAAAGCAAAGAAAAGCCTTTAAAACATTTTCTATCTCCGGGATGGGATAAAAAGTTACCTGATAACCAACCTGAAAAATACAATATCGTTTTGATTGTTTTCGAATCGCTCAGTAAAGTACCTCTACCTTTTTACGGATTTGATAACAATTATATGCCTTTTATGACTAACTGGATTAAACGGGAGAATAATCAATTCGTTGTATTTAAAAACGGCATGTCCGTATCGGGCGCTACTGATATCAGCATGCCGACCATTTATACCGGTATCGGACCGGAACGGGATTACTATGATTTGATACATGCACCTTTTTTATGGGATTATGCTAAAAAAGCAGGTTATCAAACCATGTTAATCAATACCCAATCTCAAGAATGGAAACACATGAACAGTTATGTCAACGATAAATACGTTGACGCTTATTTTTATCCGGAAAAATTGGGGATGTCTTTTATCAATGATGTCGGGACAGACGGTTTGTCATTGCTCAAACGGATAAAACCGGAAATTTTAAAACTTAAAAATCCCTTCTTTTTATATTACAATTCCAATGCAACACATGGTCCCACCCAGGACCATTCCCCAGAAATTAAAGATTTCAAAGGCATCACGGATAAATATGGAAAAGCCCTGTATATCACTGATCAAGAAGTGAAATATTTGGTATCACTCATCAAACAAAAAAAGGCTTTTGACAAGACCATTTTTATTTTTACTGCCGACCACGGTTATTATATTGCCAAAAGACGTTCCCGTTTATCGTCATTTTTTAAAGAAACGCTCGATATCCCCATTATGATACGATTTCCAAAGAAATGGATACAAGCACATCCTGGACTTTACCGCACAGTTTTGTCAAACCAAAACAAACGGGTTACCAATTTGGACATCGCTCCTACCATTTTCCATTTGATTTTTGACAGGGAACCGGATCAATTTTTTTCATTTTCGGGACGCAGCCTGTTAACGCCTATTAATAATCATCGTACCATTATTGCACTCAGTACCAACGATACACGGCATTGGAGCAGTGAAGGTTTCGGTATTTACAAAGACACGCTATCCTATCTTTTCCACGATGACAGTGGTTTTCATTATTACAATGTCGCCAAAGATTCTATGCAACATAACGATTTAATTCTAAAAATACCGGAGGCTCAAAAACGTTATTTTGATAGTATTATATCAAACCAAAAATACCTGAAAGATGTATTGAAAAGAACCGGTTATTCAGTACAATGACGATTTATTAATTTTTGAACTAATGTTGATCAAGAAAACAATTGATCATTAATATACCGCTGAACCCCGAAGGGGTGATATGATTATAGAAAAAAAATAAAATAATCCACTGAACCTCGAATGGTGACAGGATTTGTATAGAGGAATGAACAATTGGATTGAAGTGAAGTTATTGATTAGCTTCCCCTAATAACTGTCAAGGAGGTTGTGTCAAAGTAGCCGGGTTTCATCACAAAATAACTATCTTTGCATAAAATATCATTATTAATGTATCCTAAAAACAAATATTGGCAACCACTGGTTAAGTTTTTAAAAGAAAAGAACTTGGAAAATGAAATTTTTATAGGGCCGGAAGTATTGTTGTACGAATTTCCAAAAGTTTTTCCCTATCAAATTTTAAAAGACATACGTTTAAGTGACTATGCTTTTGAATATATTGTGTTTCATAAAAAATTACCGGAGGATTTAACCAATGATTTTTTAGATTTGATTCAAGCACAGTACAGACCCGTTTGGGGTAATCATTTATTTGTCGTCTATAAAAAAAACAGAAGCACAAAAGAAAAAATACTTGCGCTGAAATATATTTTTTACACTAAAATAAATTTAAAAAAATATTATAAAAAAGATCTTTCTAAACGCAACGGTATTTTGATTACCACCTACAACCGTCCGGATTTTTTAATCAAATTACTCACACAATTAAAAGACCGTCCTGAAGAAATTTTGGTTGTCAATGACGGTTCCGATGAACAATACCTTAATCAATACGAACAAATCAAACAAAAATTTCCGGAAAATATTTATATAGATAATCCGAAAAATACCGGTTTGGTTTTTTCATTAAATACCGGATTTTCATATTTTTTATCCGACCCTGATGTGGAATGGATACATTATTTTCAAGATGATGTAGAAATCAGTAAAGATTTTTTTGAGATTATCGAGAAAGTTGCCGATAAAGAAGAGCGTCCGGTTATAACGGGATTTTACAAAAAACCGCATAAAATTTTCGGCACTAAAAATATTAAAGGCATTGAAGTTAAATTACTTCGTTCAGCAGGAGCACCACATTTATTTATACACCGTTTATACTTAATTGAAAATATGCCTATTCCCAATCCTTACGTCGGTGCTCCGAAACCAGACAGAGGCAAACCCGGTCAGGGGGCTGATGAAGACTGGTGGCTGTTATCCTGGTCACCAAAATCTATTGTCAAACGTGGCAAATACATCATTTCAATTCCCGGTTTGGCTAAATCGGAAGCAACCGGTGACCTTTCAACTTGGGAAAAATGAGTATCCAAATAAATTCTCAAACATTACACAAAACCGTCATCCGAAATAATTATTGTAGCGGATGCGGTGTCTGTACAGCTACGGCACAATCGCCTTTTAAAATGGAGCTGACAAAAAACGGACAATATATACCTGTTGTAAACGCTAATATGCATTCAGATACAAAAACCGTTTGCCCGTTTGCCTCCAATCAACCGGATGAGACACAGATAGCTAAAAAATTATATAAAAATGCCGGTTCTCGTTTTCACCCGGAATTTGGCTACTATAAAAACATCTATGCCGGTTATGTCCGTAACGGAAATTACAGAATACAAGGTAGTTCCGGAGGAAGCGTTACATGGCTGACCGACCAACTTCTAAAAGATAATATGGTGGATTACGTCATTAACGTTGCAGAACAAAATTCACCCGAAATCCGGTTTAAATATCAAATACAGGAAAATATTAATAATAACACAAATGGTTCGAAATCAAAATATTATCCTGTAAATTTAGAAGAAGTTTTAGCCTATATCAAACAACACAATGGTAGATATGCCTTAGTTGGGTTACCTTGTTTTGTCAAAGGAATCAGACTTTTGCAACAAACGGAACCGGTTTTTGCCGAACGCATCTTGTTCAATATCAGTATTTTTTGCGGTCACTTAAAATCCACCCATTATTTATCGTTATTGATAGCTCAATTTTCCGTTGACGAGAATGAAGTCATACATTTTGATTTCCGGTACAAACTTCCAGGGCATAAAGCTTCTGATTACGGAACAAAAATAATCACTACCAGTGGCAAAAAGCTCGTCAAACCCAATAAAGAACTGTTCGGTACCAATTGGGGATGGGGACTCTTCAAACTCAAAGCTTGTGATTATTGTGATGATATCATCGGGGAAACGGCTGATATTTCTTTTGGCGATGCTTGGATACCGGAATACGAAGACGATTACAAAGGTACTAATATCATTGTAACACGTCACTCCGTTTTGGAAAATTTGATTCAAAAACACATGACAAACGGCGATTTACATTATGAAAAGATAAGTACCGGAAAATTGATACAAAGTCAAGCCGGCGGTTTCAGGCACCGGCGTGAAGGACTGGCTTACCGCTTGTATTTACAACAAAAAAAAGGCGGCTTTGTCCCCGAAAAAAGAGTTAAACCCTTAAAAATCAAATCGAAAAAAAGACGAAAAATCTATAAAATACGGATGCAGTTGCAAGAAAAATCTTTTTATTCCGAACATTATAAAAATATTCCCGCACTCAAAAAAGAATTATTACCTTTAATCCGGAAACTGGAAAAGGTTTACGAACATTCCGCTTGGACAAAATTCAGATTAAAACTTAAAAAATGGCTCAAAAAAAAGTAAAAAAAGTATTTATCCACCGTTTTCATTGTCTCAATAATTACGGTACGGCCATGCTGGGTTTGGTAACGATTAACGAACTGCAAAAACGCTATGGTGATGATACCCGTTTTTATTGTCAATGCAACGATTATTCAAGTTTTGATGAGATTCAATCGGAATTGACAAACCCCGTAAATTTATACAACCACGAAGCCAAAAATTTCGTCACTTCAAAATATAAATGGATACGGTCTTACCAAAAAAGAAAATATCTCATCAACGCCAGTGAAATTGCCGGTTACGATGAAATTTTTGTTTTAGGCGGTGATGATTTGTCGGAATATTATACCAAAAAAATCTATCGCGACTTGTTACAATATTGGCGTTGGTCTAAAACAGCCAAACTCATCTTACTGGGACAAAGTATGGGGCCTTTTAACGAATGGCGCAACCGCTTTGTAATGAAACATTTTTATAAACACATTCCGGTTTTTGTCAGAGATGTTTGGAGTAAAGATTATTTGAAAAAAGAATTCGGCTTGGATAAAAATATCTATCAAAGTGCCGATTTGGCTTTTATGGATTTACCCATGCAATCACATAAAAACATTGAATCGGAAATCTTAAACCGTTACGGTTTGGAACGAAAAAAATATATCACATTGGTTATTTCGGGTTTACAGGGCAAATATTATACACCGGACAAAAAAGCTTATTTTGATTCTTACAAGTCGTTGATAATGAACATATTGAAAAATAAAGAATATCAAGACAAAAAACTTGTTTTGTTGGCACATACCTTTCCGCCCCACGGCAATGAAGCGGCACAAATCGAAGATTTTCTAAACTTTATCAAAACAGATACAACTTTTACACCTGTCACTTTGGAAAGAATAACTGCGATAACGGATAAAATATTACCTACACGCGCCCGTTTTATATTAGGAAACGCTTATATGACCATTACCGGACGGATGCATGCCGCCATCTCAACCCTGCAAATGGGCACACCTGCCATTGCTCTGTCTTACAGCGCCAAATATCAAGGTGTTATTGGGTTGAATTTAAACAGGACGGATTTGATTATAGAAAGTAACAAACCGGAATTATGGCAAAACAGTGGTATCGTAAAATTAATCACGGACAAAATGGATTATGTCAGAACTAATTACGAAAAATTGTCAAATGAAATTAAAAATAAGGTAGCCATTCAAAAAAAATTAGTTGAAGAAAGTTTTAATACAATTGCCACTGACTTATGAAAATAGGATTTGACGCCAAACGCATATTTCACAATACTACGGGATTAGGCAACTACAGTCGTGATTTGGTTAGGATAATGGCTACCTATTATCCTGAAAATCATTATTTTTTATACAATCCCAAACCGGCAAAAATCAATCGTTTGTCTTTGACGCCTCAAATAAGTGTCCGGCAACCACAAAACTGGGTACACAAAAAAATACCGGCACTTTGGCGTAGTAAATTTATAACTGATTACTTGAAAAAAGATAATTTGGATATTTACCACGGTTTAAGTGGCGAATTACCTTTTGGCATTCAAAATACCGGCATTAAATCCGTCGTAACCATTCACGATTTGATTTTTTTACGTTATCCTCACCTATACAAACCCTTAGACCGCAAATTTTACACCTTAAAATTTAAGTATGCCGTTCGCAACGCCAGTCAAATAGTGGCTATCAGTGTGCAAACCAAACAGGATATTGTCAAATTTTTTGATGTAGAACCCGGTAATATTAAAGTTGTCTATCAAGGTTGTCATCAAGCATTTAAAAAAAACTATCCGGATGAATTCAAGCATTCAATAAGCCGGAAATTCAATCTGCCGCAACATTTTATTTTAAACGTTGGCACTATTGAACCCAGAAAAAATGCTTTTAACATCGTTAAAGCTATAAAAAACACTGATTATCAACTTGTTTTAGTAGGAAGAGAAACTCCTTATGCCCTCGAAATCAAAAAATATGTAACTCAAAACAATATGCAAAACCGTGTCCAGTTTCTAAAAAATTTGAATTTAAAAGAATTAGCAGCTCTTTATCAAATGGCTGATATGTTTGTCTATCCGAGTATTTTTGAAGGATTCGGCATTCCTATAATTGAGGCTTTGTATAGCCGCATACCTGTTATCACAAACGCACACGGCGTTTTCCCGGAAGCTGCCGGACCACATTCATATTACATCGATGATGTTTTGAATCCCGAAGAAATACGTTATAAAATCGAAGAAGTATATCATCATGATAACCGGCAAAGGATAAACGATTCTTTTAAATTCGTTCAAAAATTTAATGATGATAAAATTGCCGGAAATTGGCAACAAGTTTACAATCAAACAATTCAAAAATCGTATCTTTGACCCCAAAACCTGAAATTTTGGAACAGAAACCACATATTATTGTTGATGTCGAACGGATGAAACATCCTTTTACGGGTTTGTATTTTTATTGTAAAAACCTGGCTATCAATTTAAATAAATATCATAACGACAAGTTTTATTTTCATTTTTTTACTTACCCCAAAGTTAAATTTCCCGGATTTCTCAATAAAATAAACCGGTCACATTTTGATAAATTTTACTTGATTAAACCTAAAAAATACCAACTTTGGCACGCCACTTGGCAAGATACTAAATATGTCCCAAAAAATGACATGAAATTTGTCTATACCATACATGATTTGAATTTTTTATATACCGACAAACCGGATTCCAAAAAGAAAAAATTACTTCAGGCAGTCCAAGAAAAAATAGACCGGGCGGATGCCATAACGGTTATTTCCAATTTTGTAAAAAAAGACATTGAAAAACATCTGGATACCCGCGGCAAAGACATTCACATAATCTACAATGGCGTTGAAGTCAACGAATATCCTTATTTTGACGAACCCGGATACCGGCCGCATAAAAAGTTTTTGTTTTCTGTAGGAACAGTTTTGTACAAAAAACATTTCCATGTGCTTCCCCGGCTGCTGGTTGGTAATGATTTTGAATTGGTCATCGGCGGTATTCATCCTGACAAATCCTATATCGAACAAATTTGGAAAGAAGCGGAAAAATTCGGTGTCAAAAACCGTGTTTATTTAACCGGACCCGTTAGTGATGAAGAAAAATATTGGTATATAAAACATGCCGAAGCCTTTTTATTTCCCTCTATATCAGAAGGATTTGGACTTCCTCCCATAGAAGCCATGCGTCTGGGTAAACCGGTTTTTCTCTCTACTTTTACGAGTTTGCCGGAAATTGGCGGTGATAAAGCCTATTATTTTGAAAATTTTGAACCGGAACACATGCAAACGGTTTTAAAAAAAGGCTTGGAAGATTACTACAAGCATAACAGAAAAGACGAAATTATCGAATGGAGTAACCAATTTACCTGGGAAAAAGCCACTCGCGAATACATTAAAGTTTATCAAAAAACCTTGGGGCTTCCTATCAATGTAAATAAAGCTCGTAAACAACGGCAAAAAGTAACCGCTATAATCCCGACTCTAAACGAAGAAAAAAATATCGTTAGAGCCATCAATCAAGTCAACTGGGCCGATGAAATTATTGTTATCGACTCTTTTAGCAACGACGCAACCATCGATATCGCTAAAAAAATGGGAGCGCGTATTCTGCAACGTCGTTTTGACGATTTTTCATCTCAAAAAAATTACGCCATTACGCAAGCCGAAAACGATTGGATTTTCATATTGGATGCCGACGAACAAATCAGTGAAGATTTAAAATTGGAAATAATCGAAAAACTTTATAATATCAAAAACGAAAAAGGATTTTGGATTCCCAGACATAATTTCTTTCTGGGCAAGAAAGTGAATTTCAGCGGCTGGCAAAATGATAAAGTTTTACGTTTATTTAACCGGAATTCCTGTCAGTATAACGGCAAATTGGTTCACGAAGAAATCAAATGCAACGGAAAAATCGGTCATTTTACCATGCCACTACTCCATTATACTTACAAAAGTTATGATGATTATTTGAATAAAATCAAGCGTTATGCAAATTTGAAAGCCAAAGAACTGTTCAAAAAAAATATAAAACCCGGGTTTTTTCTCGGATTTGTCAAACCGGCTTACAGATTTATATACCATTATTTTATAACTTTCGGTATTTTTGATGGTAAAACCGGTTGGACCATTGCAAAAATCAATGCCATAGGCATGCGGGAACGTTACCGGAAATTGAAGAAATTGTATAAGGAAATGAGGCATGAGAAACGAAGAATGAAGAGTGAGGAATGAGGAATGTATCTCAGTCCATGAACTTTTTTCAATTTCTCAATAGTACTTGATACCAGATATTAAAACAAGTTACTAAAAAAGTGAACATCATAGAAATCATAAATAACGGCGGCATTATTTTGTATCCTACAGATACTATTTGGGGTATTGGGGGAGACGCTACTAACCCATTAGTAATCAGTAAAATATACCGGATTAAAGAAAGGCAACCGGATAAAAGTTTACTGATTTTGGTTGACTCTTATAAAATGCTTCAAAAATACGTTGAAGAAATTTCATTGGAAATTTGGGATATTCTGGAAAAAAGCATTGAACCAACAACGATAATATATAATAATCCAAAAAATTTACCGTCTGGTTTATTGGCCAAAGACGGTTCCATTGCCATTCGCGTTGTCAAAAGAGGCTTTGCCCATGACTTGATAAAAGCTATTGGAAAACCCTTAATTTCAACCTCTGCAAACCTGTCCGGTCAACAACCACCATTAAATTTTGATGATATTGACCCAGTCATTTTGCAAAGGGTCGATTATATTGTAAATTTGCACCGCAAAACGCCTTCACAAAAAGCTTCAAAAATCATTAAATGGAGCCCTGAAAAAGGTATTGAAATTATCAGAGATTGATGACCGAAACATTATATTATCCCAAAGCCATACAACAACCGGTATTTAAACTGGTCAACAAAGCCGCAAAACAACCCGGAAAACCGGTTTATGTCATTGGAGGTTATGTGCGTGATTATTTATTGCAACGAAAACAAGCCAAAGACATTGATTTTCTGATTATCGGTAACGGTATAGATTTAGCCCGGAAAGTTGCTGCAATGTTACCCGGCCATCCCCAGGTAAATATCTATAAAAATTTCGGAACAGCTATGATTAAAACCGATGATATGGTTTTGGAATTTGTCGGAGCCCGTAAAGAATCATACCGTAAAGACAGCCGTAAACCCGTAGTGGAAAACGGCACCATGACTGACGACCAAAATCGCCGCGACTTTACCATCAATGCTTTGGCAATCAGTTTAAATGATGAAGATTGGGGCAAACTTATCGACCCCTTTAACGGTTTGGAAGACTTAAAAATGCAAATTATCCGGACACCACTAGACCCGGACATAACTTTTTCTGACGACCCGTTACGAATGATCAGGGCTGTAAGGTTTGCTTCTCAACTCAACTTTAAAATCTATCCGGAAACCTTAGAAGCTATCAAACGTAATAAAAAACGACTAAAAATTTTGTCAAAAGAACGGATTATTGACGAATTTAACAAAATCATGATGCACGATAAACCTTCCATAGGATTACGTTTATTGTTTGAAACCGGCTTGCTATACGAATTTTTTCCTGAACTGGCCAAACTGCAAGGCGTAGAAGAATATGAAGGTAAATTGCACAAAGATAATTTTTATCATACCTTGGAAGTAGTCGATAATATCTCACGGGAAACGGATAACCTTTGGCTGCGCTGGGCGGCACTTTTGCATGATATCGGCAAACCGGCTACCAAACGCTATCACGATAAAAACGGTTGGTCATTTCACGGACACGAATACGTAGGCAGTAAGATGGTGTCTAAAATTTTTAAACGCCTCAAATTACCTTTGGGACAACCCATGCAATATGTTCAAAAATTGGTACTATTAAGTTCCCGTCCCCTGGCACTCATTGAAGACCATGTAACCGACTCCGCACTGAGACGTTTGCTTTTTGATGCCGGTGATGATATTGAAGATCTAATGTTACTCTGCGAAGCCGACATTACAACCAAAAATAAAAAGAAATACGAAAAATACCACCAAAATCTGAAACTGGTCCGTCAAAAATTAATAGAAATAGAAGAACGGGACAAAATCCGCAATTTTCAGCCACCTGTTTCCGGTAAAGAGATTATGGCGTATTTCAATCTAAAACCGTCAAGGGAAGTCGGATTGATAAAAGAAGCAATCAAAGAAGCCATTTTGGAAGGTACCATTCCCAACGATTATGACGAAGCTATCTCATATATGAAAAAAATTGGACCGGAAATCATTTTGAAAAATAAAAAATAAGATATTCGATAATTGTGTAAATTTGTATAAACTATAACGAACATGCTATACAAACTCAGAATTTTTTTGGAAACGGACGGTGACGACGTCTATCGTGATATAGAAATTCAGGAAAACGCCACCCTGGAAGATTTGCACAATACCATTGTCAACAGTTTTGACTTTGATGGTAACGAAATGGCCTCATTTTATTTGACAGACGAAGAACTTAATCAAGGCTTTGAAATTCCACTTTTTAACATGGACGATGCCAATCCCAATCATAATTTGATGTCCAATACCTTGCTCAAAGATGTTATCAATAAAAAAAATCCCAATCTGCTTTACGTATATGATTATTTTAATATGTGGCGTTTTCTCATAAATTTAATGGGGACCGGTGAAGAAGCTCCGGGAATTGAATACCCGCAAGTAGCTTTTGCGCAAGGAGTTAGGCCGGAAACGGCTCCCGATATCGATTTCAGTGACCAACCCGACGAAGACGACTTGTTTAATGACAGGCCGGATAATCCTTTTGGCGATTATTTCGGATACGATGAAGATGAGTGGAACTGAACACTTGTCTCTATTTTCTCAATTCCAAAAATACAGTGTCTCCACACAATCCCGATAACCAGAGAGGCCACTCTGTGACCTTATTTCATCATTTCTTCAATTCTTCAAGTTCAATGAATAAATACATATAAAAAACCAATGAACCGGAACAAATTCTCCTTTTCTCATCAAAAAAATCCCCAGCAAATAAGCATATCTTTATTAATTGTCTTATCATTTACCATACAAAGTTTATTGGCACAAAACTTCCAAAATGTGATGATTAGCAATCACAACAGCCCTAACGAACCGGGTATTACCATCAATAAAGCCAATACAAATAATATTATAGTCGGCAACAATACATCCAACTATTATGTCAATAATGACGGCGGACAAACTTGGTCGGTACCGTTAAAGTCAATGACGACACGGGGCACAAACATCAGTTTTTTTCTTGGATGAGCCTTGACCCTGTTACCGGTTATTTATACATTATTTTTTATGACCGTCGTAATTATTCTGATAATTATACAGATGTATATTTAGCGGTTTCCAGAGATGGCGGCAACAGTTTTGAAAATTATAAAATATCGGATAACTCGTTCATTCCCAACAGCTCACAGTTTTTTGGCGATTATACAAATATCAGTGTTTACAACAGCATCATCCGGCCGGTTTGGACACGGCTGGACAATTTTTCTTTCAGTTTATGGACGGCTCTTATCAATGACAGCGATCTAGTCAAAACGCCGGAATATGATAAACCTGTTTTAGGAGCCGGACTATCCCCTATACCCATCTCCAAAGATTTCATGTAAAATACCAATTGAAAAAAAAGGAAAAAATAAACATCAATCTGTTAAATGCCAACGGTCAAATCATTAAAAGATTAGTCAATAACAAATGGCGAACACAAGGGGAACATGATGAAAATTTTACTTTGGATAAACTGTCTAATGGCATTTATTTTGTGCAAATTGTAACAAAAAACTAAACTAAAACAATGAAATTAATTAAACAATAAGTTATAACGATTTGTTATTTGCTATCCCGCTGTCCCGAGGGCTATCGGAAGCACGGAATGTCGCTACACACCACTTGTTACTTGCTACTAAATCACCTGTAATCCTTTCTGACTTGGTCCAATTGCCGTTTGATATCTCGTTCTTTGAGCAATTGACGTTTGTCATATTTTTTGCGTCCCCGTGCCAAACCTATTTCCAATTTAGCCCAACCTTTTTCGTTGATAAACAACCGTAAAGGCACAATAGTCATCCCGTTCTTTTCCACTTCCCGCTGCAATTTTTTAAGCTCTTTCTTGTTTAATAACAATTTCCGTTCCCGTTTCGGTTGATGATTATAGTGTGTCCCGTGACTATACTCGTGTATATACATATTAACAACAAACAATTCACCCCGGTCATTAAACTCACAAAAACTATCTGCCAGACTGACTTTTCCCTCACGAATAGCTTTAATTTCGGTTCCAACCAACTGAATCCCGGCTATATATTTATCCAATATCTCATAATCAAAACGAGCCCGTTTATTCTTGACATTGATATTGTTCTTAAATTCCTTTTTCTTTTGAGACATAACACATCTACATTTTCGTTAATCCTGTTTATTTATGATAATTCGATATACAAAGATAAGAACAATGCGGCAAATTCATTAAAAGTCAAGCAAATTAAATCTCATTAAAATTCTTATATATATCACTAAATAATTACTAATTCTCACATTTATCATAAAATTTTCTTTAAAAAAACTTATATTTGTGTCAAACTAAAAAAACTGAAAATCATGAAAAAACAGCTTGTTTTATACTTTATTTTAATATTAGCAACCTTATCAAACGCCCAAGATTTTGATACGGCTTTACAAAATATTTCCGGACAATTAGCTACTGTACAATCAGGTAAAAAAGAATACCAACAATCTGTGGACAGTTCCGGCCCGGGTATCGTTATTTTACATATTGACGAAGTGGATAGTAAAGGAAAAACCAAATCATATGTTTATGAATTTAATTTGGCGGACATTGACCCCAATACGGTTAGAGCTTACGCCAAACACGATGTATTTACGGTTTCCATGACAACTAAGAAAAAACAAAAGCTTATCAAAAAAACACTCGATAATGAAAAGACAAATTATGTTTACGAATTGATTATCTATGCCACAGACCCGGACAACGGTCGCAATTTGGTTAAATCCATAAAAGAAGCCATTCCAGCAGCCCGTAAAATTCTGGATAAACGATTGGCATTGCACGGTTACACCGAACGTTTGAACTGGTTAAAAAAACACATCGGTAATGTCGAACTATCAAAAAAACAAATAACACAGGAATTAACCGAAAAAAGTGATTATCCCGGTTCGGTAAGCTTACATAAAAATATCATTACCGGCAAAAATGAAAAAGACAAAATTTTTGACTTTAATTTGGCTTATCTCAATCCCAAACAAATCGACTTTTATATTAACGGTGATGTTTTCGGATTGAAAATTGCAACCAAACGTGGCAAAAAATTAATCAAACTTACCGAAAACAACGAACAAAAAGCATATACCAATAAATTTTATATCGCTACTAAAAATGTTGAAGAAGCCCGTGATTTACAAAAAGTTTTAATGGACATAATCCCCTTAGCCAAACAAAAATTGGAAGCTGCATTGCCCGAAGTTTCCGGTTTACAAGACGGAATTAAAACCCTAAATGGTCTTATAGAATCCGTAAAAGTTAATGATACGGAATACGGACAAAATTTCTCGGGCGATTGTATCATTAATTTTACACAAAACATAAACGAAGCTAAAAAATCATATAGCGATCTTTACGAATTCAATTTGGCCGACCTCAATAAAAAACAAATCAAAACCAAGACCAAAGGAAAAGTCATCGTGGTAGAGCTCAACACAAAATCAGACCACAAATACATAAAATACAGTAGAAACGACGAACTAAAAGGTTATAAATCAACATTTAACATTTACACCCCGGGACCTGAACAAGCTATTGTCGTTCAAAAAGTTTTAAAAAAACTAACAATGAAATGTCAAGAAAAATTTGATCCCAAAAAACAAAAACCGCTTGACTTCAACCAAGCCGCTCAATTATTACAAGAGAATCTGAAAAATTTCAATATAGGTGATACCGGTTACGAACAATCTGTTGATTTTACTGACGGAAACAAAAATTTGAAGTATCAAAATGTTATTACAAATAAGAGTTCGTCCAAAGAATTAATTTATGAAGTCGATTTATCCGATTTGAATCCGAAAAGTATCAAAATAAAAGTGTCCGGTAAAAAAATCAATGTGGAAATTGCTACCAAACATTTGGAAAAATTGATTAAATATTACAAAGACGGCAAGATACAAGCTTATCAAAATAAATTTGACATTCCGGCGCCGGATATTGAAACAGCCAGAAATATCAAACGGGCTTTGCAAAATTTGATTAAAAAATGAGAAATGAGGAAAGCTCGCTAAGCTATACCAACCCCGGCTGTTGTCAGGGTGAATCTATACATGTGACCGGTATCTTCGATACATTGTTCGCTTCGCTCTCAACACTCAGGCGCTTACTGTGGTAGATTGCCGGGTAATCCCCCCCCCCGATATATGCCGGGGGAGGGGGGATTGTACCGAAGCGTACTTCCACATTCCTCACTCCTCAAAACAAACAATATATATCGTATCTTTACGTTTTTGAAAAAAACAATCTTTTGAGAAAACTTATTGCCGTTTTATTTTTTATTACCAGCTATTTTATAACCGCCCAACAGCATACAGCCGTTGTAAAAGGCTATGTTTATGATAACCTGTATCAAGCTGTTGCGAATGTTAATATTCGTTACAATGACAAAGGAACAACCTCAGATACAAACGGCTATTTTGAACTGACCTTACCGGCTAATAAAAAAATCCGTTTGATTTTTTCGCATGTCAATTTTGAAGAAAAGATATATGTTATACGACTTAAAACCAACGAAATAAAAAATATAAAAGTTATATTAAACGCCAAAAACGAAGCTATAAATGAAGTGATAATCAATGCCAAGAGCCGGAAAGAAAAAGAAGGCGGCGTTAAAATAGGTAGAATGAACATTGTCGTTACGCCGGGCGCCCAAGCCGGCGTGGAAAATCTATTAAAAACCCTACCATCGGTTAGCGGTTTTGATGAAATGAGCTCGCAATACATGGTAAGGGGCGGCAATTTTGATGAAAATCAGGTCTATATCAATGATATAGAAATTTATCGCCCGTTTTTAATCCGTAGCGGACAACAAGAAGGCCTCAGTTTTGTCAATTCCGATTTGGTCGAAAATATCTTTTTCTATCCCGGCGGTTTTGCCGCCGACAAAGGCGATAAACTATCTTCCGTATTGGATATTACTTACAAAAAACCGATCAAAAACACGACCAAACTGACATTGAGCTTGCTCGGTGGCAGTTTATCCAATGAATTTAAAAAAAATAAATTCAGTAGTTTAACCGGTATCCGGTACCGCAACAACGCTTTATTGGTCAATAGCAAAGATGTTCAAGTCGATTATCACCCGGTTTTTGTCGATACGCAAACATTATTACGGTATGATTTTAACCCGAAATTTTATTCCGAATTTCTCGGCAATATTTCTTTAAATTTATACAACTACAAACCTATAGTCAAAGTTACCAAATTCGGTTCGTATCAAGATGCCAAAGCTGTGGTCATTAATTACAACGGACAAGAAAAAGACAATTACAAAACTTATTTCAGTGCTTTTAAAACAACTTATAAACCGCAATCCGGCCGTAAAATCACGCTCATTGCTTCTCTGTATAATACACAGGAAGAAGAATATTTTGATATTTTGGGGCAATACAATATCGGGGAACCCAACGGTGATTTAAGCAGTGAAGATTTCGGTAATCCCGAAAATTTAGAGAGCTTAGGCAGTGAGATAAACCACGCCCGCAATGATTTGGATGCTTTAATAGGAAATTTGGCTATAAAGTATCATCAAAAAATCAATAAATCCCACCAATTTGAAGCGGGTTATAAATTCAGCATAGAAGATATTAAAGACCGTATCAACGAATGGCAAGTCATAGATTCTGCCGGATTCAGTCTATATCCGCCGGGAAGTTTTAATATCGAAGAACCTTATGATTTGGATACGGCACCTATCCTACCCTACCAAAAAACCAAAGCCTTTAATCATGCCAACATCCAACGGCATACCGGCTTTGCACTATGGCGTGCCAAGTTCAATACCGGTAAACATAAATTATGGACCAACATCGGCTTGCGGGCGCAATATTACCATATCTACGACAAAATCTACCGGAAAACCGGCGAAGATTTTTTTGTAAGCCCCCGTTTAATCGTCGGTTTTAAACCGGATTGGGAACAAGATATGAGTTTTCGCTTATCGACAGGTCTATATCAACAACCGCCGTTTTATAAAGAATTTCGTAACCGGTCGGGGCAACTCAATCCGGGGGTCAAACCGCAAAAATCCTATATCGTTTCATTAGCTAACGATTGGTATTTTGACCTTTGGGAACGGCCTTTTAAACTGACTTCCGAAATATATTACAAATATCTTTGGGACGTCAATCCTTATACGCTCGAAAACGTCCGTATTCGCTATATGGCAAAGAACAATGCAACAGCTTACACTTATGGATTTGAAAGCCGGCTCAACGGCGAATTTATCACCGGCGTGGAATCCTGGTTGAGTTTGGCATTGATGAAAACTATGGAAAATATCGATCATCGTGGTTATATCTACCGTCCTACGGACCAACGCTACAAATTTGCGATGCTCTTTCAAGATTACGTTCCCAAAATTCCAAATCTGAAAATGTATCTCAACTTAGTCTATAACGGCGGGATTCCTACGGGCTCTCCTTCCTACGCCGACCCTTACAAATTCCAATTCCGGACCGGCGATTACTTCCGCACCGATTTAGGGATTTTTTATGTGTTCTCCGAACGGCCTCACAAAGGCAAGTTTTTACAAAAATTCAAATATTTCAGTGCCGGATTTGAAATCCTCAATATGTTCAACGTCCAAAACAGTATTTCCAATATGTGGATACGCGATATTTACAGCAAGAAAGTTTATCGCGTCAAAAATTATTTGACAGGACGATTGTTTAATCTTAAAATCAGAATCCAAATTTAGTTGAAAGTTCATAATGTTCATAATGTTCATAATGTAGAAACGCACGACCCGTTCGTTTCATAAAACACGACCTATACTTCTTATATCAAATGAACAACCCATGCGTTTAAACTATATGACCTAGTAGGTCTTGCGGACCTGCTATGTCTGAAGATATTGATTTATAAACACTTATCTAATTCGGCCCTATCAGATTTTGGAAAGCTAACAAGTCTTAAAATCCCATCAACCCCTTACTCCGCCACCAGCGGAGTTTGAACAGCATACCGGCTTTTTCCCATTGGGTTGTAAAAATGTAGTAAAACGATAAGATAACAGCGGCTAACCATTTAACAAATTCCATCCAAAGCGCATAAAAATACCACAAAAATCCCTTTTCTTTATAGATCTCTCGTAAAATTTTACCGGATTCAATCGCTTTTTCTTTGACGTAAGTTTTGTCAATCTTTTCGCGCGGGATAAAATGCCAAACTACCAAATCGTGGAAATAATAAACCGGAACCCCGGCCGCTCTGATACGCCCAAATAATTCCCGTTCAAAACTTCCGGGCGGCACGGTTGTCCTGTCTTTTAACAATTCCGTATCAAATTTACCCACTTTGTCAAAAATATTTTTTGAGACTAACATATTAGTCGCATACGGATGTTTCTTTTTCGGGAAACGGCTTTTTTCTCCCAAATTGATTTCCGCAAAAAACGGCATTACATATTTGTTAATCCAAGCCGGTTTTTGATATTCAAATACTGAAACAACTTTGCCACCCCCGGCTATATCATCTTGACTTCCGGCAAAATCTTTTTCCAAAGTCGCCAAATAATCTTGATGGAAACGCACATCATCATCTACAAAAACCAACAATTTCCCTTGTGCTTCTTCAATGCCCCTGTTCCACGCATATTGTTCGCCTTGGCGGGATTCGTGAAAATATTTGATGTCATATTGCGGATGTCTATGTTTGAAATCATCGATTAATTTTTTAACATCATTCTCCGAATTGTTATCGATAATCAAAAATTCAAAATCCTCCGGATTAAAGCGTTGCACAACCAAACTTCCCAATAATTCTGACAACAATCCGGGACGGTTGTAAGTTGGTATGATGATGCTAAACTTTTTCAAATCATTTAATTTTATGACAAAGATACATTTTTGTTTTTTGTTTTAAACAGATATAAAGCACCAATAACTATCAAAATACCGAAAATCACAAAAGACCACAGAGATATTGTACCGCCTTTTTTGACTATTTCAGGTTTAAATTCAAAAACAATTTTATGTTTTCCGGCAGGAATTTTCAAAGCCCGCAAACTGTAATCCGCTTTCATTATTTGAGCCGGTTTGCCATCAATCGTTGCTTGCCAACCGTGCGGATAAAAATTTTCGGAAAAAACCGCCAATCCGTTACCGGTATTTTGACTTTCATATATCAGTTTTTCAGGATGATAAGCCGTTAATTTTATTACCGAAAGTGAATCTTTATAGGGTTCAAAAGACAAATCCGGACGGTATTTCTCATTCAACATCGCTTCGCTTTTGGTATCGATATTGCCCAAATTTAACATCTCTTTATTTTCGTCTGCTACCAAATCCACTTTCCCTACAAACCAAGCATTACCATTGGCACGGTCATTTAGCTGGATACCCGGTTGATTTTTTTCATCCGTCCCGATAATGTATTTGACATTATACATATTTAATATTTCCGGATTAATGTTTTTTGTCAAATAAAAATCAAAAATATCTTGAATACGTCTCGGTTTGGCGGCATGATAACCGCCCAATTGCTTGTGAAAATACGAAGTTAAACCATCTGTCAAAGGATTACGGGTTAAATTCAAAACCCGGTAATAAGATTGGTCTTTTAAAATTTCCTTATCAATTTGAGAAGGCGTAAAAATCCGGTCCAAATAGTCGGGATTGACAAAATCATCCTCATTAACATAACGTTTATCAACACCTCCTAAATCCAATAAAATCAATAACGCCAAGACAATCACGGCAATTTCCGTTTTGATTTTTCGTTTTATCAAACCAAACAAAACTCCGGTGGCTGCCAAAATAAACAACAAGGACCGGATACTATCGCTTACCATCATAGCTTTACGGTCGTCAATCAAGGCTTCGAGTAAACCGTATTTGGCATAAATAGCATCATTGGGACTTTCAAAAGTAAATAAACTGCCACCCATCAAGATAAAAATCAATATTAAACCGCCAAGCGAACCGGTTACTATCAACAATTTCTTTTGTTTTTTTTGTACCGGTAAATCCGATTTGATGAAACTATACAAACCTAAAACCGCTAGAACCGGCAATAAAAATTCGATTAAAACTTGTATAGACGATACCGCTCTGAATTTATTGTAAAGCGGGATATAATCGATAAAGAAATCGGTTAAAAAGGACAAATTTTTACCCCAAGACAGCAACAATGCCAAAATAAGCGTCGCCACTATCCATTTTTTATGTCTGCTTTTGTAGAACAACAAACCGATAAAAGCCAAGAAAATCGTCACTGCTCCGATATATGCAGGCGCCATTACAATAGGTTGCTTGCCCCAATACGTACTGACATGTGACACAAAATCTTTGGCAGTGCGTGTATCGGTTTTGTCTTTCAAAGCTTCATACAGATGTGAATCCGTCCCTAGATTTTCGTCATTACTACCACCCATAAACCGTGGTACCAACAAATTGAAAGTTTCGGCAATACCGTAACTGTATTCCGTAATATAATCTTTGGACAAACCTTTGCCGGTATTTTTTTTCGGACTACCATCCGGATTGATAGTCAAAATATTTTTCCCGCGAATACTATGTTTAACATATTCCCGTGCCGGCAGAATATTGGTTGCATTCATACCCAACGCCAATAATGCTGCTACCAGCAACAATGCCGTTTCCTTGGCAAACCACTTTATTTGTCCAGATTTATAAGCGTCAATCAAAAAGAACAAACCCAAAAGCAATACGGCAAACATCAGATAATACGTCATTTGATAATGCCTCGTATTGATTTCCAACGCCACCGCCAAAGTTGATAAAATAAAACCCCAAAAATATTTTTTTCGTTCATAAACCAGCAATATACCGGCTAAAACCAAAGGAAAATAAGCAATCGCCCGTACTTTTGCCAGATGTCCCACACCTATAATTATAATGTAATAAGTAGATAATCCAAACGCTAAACTGCCCAAAATAGCCAATTTCCAATCCACTTTAAACACTAACATCAAAATATAAAAACTCAAAAAATACAAAAACAAGAAATTAACCGGACGCGGATAAAAATTGACGGTTTTGTTTAAGGACAAAATATAATCGTGAGGAAATGCCGCACCGAGCAAGTAAGTCGGCATACCACCGAAAGCGGCATTGGTCCAATAAATTTCCTTGCCGTCTTTTTGTTTATAAACTTCGCGTTCGTGTTCCATACCTTTGGATTGCACCACATCACTTTGATTGAGCACTTTGCCCTTTAAAACAGGGCTGAAATAGATAAAAGAAACAGCAGAAAACAACAAAACCGCTATCAAATGCGGGATAAAATTCTTATAATTGAAAGTCATAAAAAATCTCTTTTCAGGTTACGGTTGTAAAAATAGTCAAAAATAGTTGAAAGTTGAAAGTAGAAAGTCGAAAGTTTGTTTATCATTACTATAAAATGAAAAAAAGATAAAAAAAGATTTCCGGGTAATACATTTTTTATTATTTTTGCCCCGTCTTTTGATAGACATGAAGAAGTTCGGGATGTAGCGCAGCCCGGTTAGCGCACCACGTTAGGGACGTGGGGGTCGCAGGTTCAAATCCTGTCATCCCGACCCATACAAAAACCATTTTGCAAAGCAAAATGGTTTTTATTTTTTATATACATCGAAAGCTTGTTTTTGTAAGGAGTGAAAAATAAAATTACAATAACGCAGCTATTGGTTTTTGTATGAGCAACAATTGCGATGTAAAAGGATTCACCGAAGGTAAATCCAAAAAAAATAGATTTTAGATTTATTAAATTTATAATTGACATTAACTTTTGACTTGTCCCGGGTTATCC
>JALVST010000146.1 GCA_027024205.1 Flavobacteriales bacterium
AATTTCGACAACGAAGAAGATTGAAGTAGAATGAGTTATTTTACATGTTTTATATAATACCAAAAGGAATTGTATTTTAGTCCAAAATAAATTGGAATATTTTTTTCTGTATCAAGGCAAAAAACGCAGTTATAACAGGGCTATAATACCAATGGCGAATTCAGTATAGTCCTATCACGTCCGCCGGTGGGCGGAAGTGTCAATAGTTGTTTTTGGTATTAATACAAATCATATAATTAGTACGAATAGCTGATAGATAAAAATACGCGTTCGGGTGTTTCGGCTGCACGCATCCGGTTTCCGGAATTTAAGAATGTATTTTGTTCTAAAAATTTACCTTTTGTTTCATATCTCAAATCAAATCCGATATTCTTTATATCTATGCCTAATCCGGCTTGAAATCCAATGGTGCGTTTTTTTAAATCTTTTACAAAATCATCCGGTTCATTTAGGATTTCTGACAAATTTCCTAAATAATGATGCCAAACGGGACCTGCCATAAATCTAACTGTTCCTGCTTTGTAACCCAACAAGACCGGTGTGTCCAGATATGCAAACCATTGTTTTTCTATCGTATTATTTGAAGCATCTGACAAATCGATGATATTATAGGAGATATTATTCATGTTAAACACCAGTTCGGGTCTGATTAAAATTTTCCAAATTCTTATCTGTGCCATCAATCCCAAATGTCCTCCTATGGTATTTCCCGTTGAGGTTAGTTGGTATGAAGATGGATTATATTCTCTCATTTCGTTTATATCATTATCTTTCACAAAATAGTAACTTCCACCAATCAAAGTACCGTATTTTAATCCGAAAAACGGCTGTGAAGCATTGTTATGGTTTGATTTTTTGTTTTTTGTAGAGACTTTCAATTCCATCCAACAGCCCCAGTCTTCGGTAATACCATCCCCGCCGCCGTTTGTTATCAGTCTTAATTCATGTATGCCTTCGAGAGGAATTGAAAAATAAACCGGTTGGTCGTGATGGTGCACCACTCCGCTATGCCACAATTGTTTGCCGTCTCCCATGATAATAAACCCGCAGTCTCCGCTGTTTCCACAATAATCAATACAATCTAAAATAGACACATAACCGGAGAGGAATTTTTTTGAGCCGTCGTGATAATAAATCATTTGTGTCGGTACATCGCCGGGGTGTGTAAACATGCCGTTTGTCCACGATATACCGGACTCCATACGTTGCGTTGTAAATTTGTCAAAATTTTTACTTTCCCTGATATTAATCGCTTTAGCCCACCTTCCACTAGTAATGATAGAATCGGGGTGGTACATTCTTTGGGTTGTTAGGGGTTTGTATTTTTTTATTTCAGCAGTCTGTTTGTTTGTTTCATTTGATTTAACATTTTCAATTTTTGAGGAGTTTGATTTATTACCGGTATTTGCAATGTTTTTTTTATCCGTTTTAGCATTTTGAATACCATCACTTTTTTCTACTTTTTCATTATTTTCAGTCTCATCATTGACAAAAGACGTGTCGATAGAGGTCCACCAACCATCTTTTGGGAGTGATTTAGCTTTAAGTTTCCCATTTTTTTTAAGAATAAATCCCTGTTTGGAACCGGCTTCTTTTATAATAGATTTTTCAGCATTTTCTTTGGGGATAAAGACAGATATTTTTCCGTTTATGGAATACATACCGATATTTTTTTCGTCAACATCTACAATAAAATCGGTATTAATGTCCCTGACTTTTGCTTTCGGATTAAATTCGTACCATTTTTCTCCTTCATCACCCATTACCACTTCAAATCCGCCACCGCCTTGTTTTCTTGATTTGAATCGGGACCTTCCTTTTTGCATATAGACTTTTACAAACTCCGGAGATGCATACTCGTAATAGGCAATGGTATTGGGCATAATATGCAATTTACCCCACTGGTGTCCATTGAGAAAGAACCCCAAAGTTACCGATCCTTCACCGGTTTTTATACGGCACCAATTGTTTGTCAGTTTTATGGCATTATCGGGTTGAATGATTTTATTAATAGGTTTCCACGATTCGGTAGGCAGGTATTTATAAGAACTCTCTCCTCTTGCTCTTATGATTTTTGTATAAGAATTTTTCAGGGGGACCCGCTGAATATCCTTTTGCAACAATTCCGTTATTTTTTCAAAAACATCTGTTGATTCCGTCAGTGGTTCATCTTCGGGAAAAGGGTTCTGAACAATGGGGGAAGCCGAGTGGATATAACCATGTATGGCGTACCATTCTTTTGGAAAAGGGTAATCTTTTACGCCGTTAAGTTTAGCCGATGAAATAGTAACCACTCCATCGTCGTTGGCAAACTCTTTTTGTGAAGTACCCCAAGTATGAAGCCAAGCGTCGGGCGGATAGAAAGCCGACCGTTTACGGATACCGTAAATCACGGCGTACTGAACGTTTTTATCGAGATGTCTGCCTTCGCTTTCGCCCTTGTTTAAATCCTTAATAAACTTGCTGTTGCTGTTGAGTTGCGCATTGGCAATTAAGTGGTAACCTTCATATAAGGCACTTACAAAGCCTAATAGTTCATCAACAAAGGACGCACCGTGATTGGGTGTTCCTACCATAATCAGTTTACGCACATCGTTTAAAATAACAGGATGTTTAAAACGTTGTTCTTTAAGTTTATCGCGTGACAATTTTACATCATAAGGTATCCAGATGCCTGCTTTTTTGCCGTATTTTGCCATGTTGCTGATGTAGTAACGGCTGATCAACCCACCCATACTG
>JALVST010000147.1 GCA_027024205.1 Flavobacteriales bacterium
GCTTTGCATACCTAAAGATACAAAATCTTTAGGAACGGGGGAAGAAATTCTCCCGTTTTTTTTTACAAAAAACAAAAAAAGGCTGCCCTTTTGAGACAGCCTCTTTTTTATAATTATGAAAAAAATATAGTTTCTTTTAGTCACCTAATGCAACTCTTTGAAAACCTGTAATTTCAAGTTCGGGGTCAACACTTTTGACGTAAGCATCCACTGTCAAACTACCGTCTTTGATATAATCTTGATCCAATAAACAGGCTTCTTTATCCAAAGTGGTGTTATCGTCTATAAAGCGTTGCAATTTGCCCGGAATGATACGGTCCCAAATTTTTTCAGGTTTCCCTTGTGCTTTTAGTTCCGCTTTAATATTCGCTTTGGCTTGTGCAATAACTTCATCGGGTAATTGAGCTTTTGAGATATATTTGGGAACGTGTTTCAAGGTTTTACCCAATCGGGCTAATTCTTCATTTTCTTTTTCGATAGCTGCGATACGTGCGTCGGTTTCGGCTTCTAAAAATTCGGGTGTAAAATCTTTGTAGCTCAATACCAAAGGTTTCATAGCTGCTACTTGCATAGCTATATTTCTAGCTACTTCCTCAGCTTTGTCAAAAGCTTTTGACAAGCCAGCCAAGGCTGCTATTTTCTTGTTAGCATGTACATAAGAGCCTACGTAAGGTGCTTCCAAAGATTTAAAATCACCGATTTCTATTTTTTCGCCGATTACTCCGGTTTGTTCAACTACTTTGTCAGCTATTGTGCCGTCTTCAAACGGAGCGGCTAAGAATTCTTCTTTGGTATTGTAATTCAATGCGATATCTGCCATTTTGTTAGCTAAATTGACAAAATCATCATTTTTAGCGACAAAATCGGTTTCGCAGTTTAAGGTGAAAATAACACCTCTTGTTTGATCGTCATTAACTCTGGCAACGGCGACACCTTCCGAAGATTCACGGTCGGCACGTTTGGCGGCTACTTTTTGGCCTTTTTTACGCAAAATAGCAATTGCTTCGTCAAAATCACCGTTTGCTTCCACCAATGCCTTTTTACAATCCATCATACCGGCACCGGTCATATCTCTTAATTTTTTTACATCTGCGGCTTTAATATCTGCCATAACTTTATAGGTTTTTATTGATTTGTTTTAGTTTTCAGCTTTAACATTTACCGTTTCTTTATTTTCCATTCCGGTTTCTTCGCCGTCATTGGTATCAACTTCTTGTTTTTCAGCCATTAATTTAGCGGCTTCTTTTTCGGCTTTGACTCTTTCTTTTTCTTCCTTTCTGATGGCTAAACCTTCTTCAATGGCATCTGTCAAATATTCCAAAACCAAGTCAATGGATTTGGAAGCATCGTCATTGGACGGAATGGGAAAAGTCACTTTACGCGGGTCGGTATTGGTATCGACCATGGCAAAGACCGGGATACCCAATTTGTTGGCTTCGGCAACTGCAACGTGTTCTTTATTGATGTCTACTACGATTAAAGCTGCCGGTAAGCGGGTCATATCAACTATGGAACCCAAGTTTTTTTCCAATTTGGCTCTCATACGATCGGTTCGTAATTTTTCTTTTTTAGATAACGTATCGTAAGTGCCGTCTTTTTTCATTTTATCAATCGCTGCCATTTTTTTTACAGCTTTGCGAATGGTAACGAAATTGGTCAACATACCACCCGGCCATCTTTCAGCAATATAAGGCATCTTAACCCTTTCGGCTTTATCTTTAATGATATGTTTGGCTTGTTTTTTGGTAGAAACGTATAATATTTTTCTACCGGCTGAGGCTATTTGTTTCAAAGCTTTTTGAGCTTCTTCAATTTTGGCTGCCGTTTTGTATAAATTGATGATGTGAATACCGTTTTTTTTGCCATAAATATATGGCGCCATGTTCGGATTCCACTTTTTGGTTAAATGACCGAAGTGGGCACCGGCATCTAATAATTCTTGAATATCTACTTTTTTCATTTTTTTATTTTTTAGTTTACGTTCCGTAAAATTAGCAATGCATCAATCGGGATGCATTTGGATGCTAAACTAAGAACAGATTAGTTGATAATGATTAACGTTTGGAGAATTGGAATTTCTTACGGGCTTTGGGTTGTCCGTATTTTTTACGCTCAACCATACGCGGATCCCTGGTCAACAGTTTTTCTTTTTTCAACAAAGGTTTGAATTCGGGGTTAACTTCGATCAAAGCTCTGGCGATTCCCAAGCGTAAAGCTTCCGCTTGACCGGTAACACCGCCGCCTTTTACAGTTGCTTTCACATCGAATTTACCTTCTGTATCCGTAACGGTAAATGCTTGTCCTACCGCTTTAAGATGAACGGGAATAGTAAAATATTCTTTGACATCTTTACCGTTGATGGTGATTTTTCCCGTACCTTCGTTCAAGAAAACTCGTGCTACGGATGTTTTTCTTCTTCCTATGGTATGAATTGTATCCATTAGTTAAATTTGTTTAAATCGATTTTTTTAGGTTTTTGTGCTTCATGTTTGTGTTCCGCACCGGCATATACATAAAGATTGTGATAAATCTTACGTCCCAATTTGTTTTTGGGCAACATTCCTTTAACAGCTTTCTCCACTAAACGAACAGGGTGTTTAGCTAATAATTTTTCTGCTGTTATTTCACGTCTTCCTCCGGGATAACCCGTGTGTCTTACATAAACCTTGTCTTTCCATTTGTTGCCGGTCAATACAATTTTGTCTGCATTAATGACCACAACATTATCACCACAATCTACATGCGGTGTAAAATTAGGTTTATGTTTTCCTCTGATCAACTTGGCCACTTTGGAAGCCAAACGACCTAATGTCTGTCCTTCTGCATCAACAAGAACCCATTCTTTATTAACAGTCTTGTTGTTTGCTGAAATTGTTTTGTAACTTAAAGTATTCACAGTCATTCAATTTATTTGATAATAATAACGTCTCTAAAACGGTTTGCAAATTTATGAATATTTTTTTGATTGACAAAACATTATAAACTATGTGTTTTTTGTTTTTTTCAGGATAGTAAAAATTGAAAAATTGACGAATACATGTGTTATTTTATACAATAATCCAATACCACTTTTCTTTTCTTTGACCGGTAGTAACTAACTTTTTATGGATCCATAGTATTTTTAATAATATCCGTATATTTGTAAGCTATAAATCTTTCTTTCGGTAAGAAATTTTTATTATTATAAATATGTATTAATTTTTGCATTTTTACACAAACGTAAACTAAAAGAAAATTATATGAAATTACGTATAATTACTATTTCGATTGTTGTTTTACTTCTAAGTATTTACGCTTGCGGTTCCAAAAAAAAGGAATTGAAAGAAAAATATGGTCTTGAAGAAGAAAAAGAAAAACCGAAATCAAAACACAAACCGACATTAGCCGAAATATTTTCTGAAAATATCACGGCGCCCGAATTGGAGTATCATGTTACCAGATTATCCGATTCAACAATGGAAGGGCGGGAAACCGGTACACGAGGTGGCCGGAAAGCCGCCAAATATATTTGGGATTATTTTGTCGAACAACAATTGGTTTTCCCCAAAGAATTGGACGGTTATTTTCAAAAATATACGGCAGCTCAAAATGATAAACCCATCGTGGTATTGGAAACCGATATTAAAGCTTATGAATTCGGAGAAGATTTCATCGCTTTTTTCCCTCATGATAGGATAGATATTAAAGACGACCATGTCATTTTTGCAGGCTATGGGATTGAAGATCCCAAATATAATGATTATGCCTATCAAGATGTTAAAAACAAAATTGTTTTAGTGGTTGGCGGCGAACCACGTGATAAATACGGAAACTATATTATTTCCAACGAGTTAGACCCCTATACGGGGCGAACATTACCCTCGGTATGGAGTAGAGATCCCATTAAAGGCTATATTTTGAGACGAAATGCCGCCATGAGACACGGTGCCAAAGCCATGCTGTATTACGACCCCTATCATCACGATTATTTTTGGAGAAACTTCAGAAAACATTTTGCTCAAAAAAAATTGGAAATATCAGTCAAAAAAGATTCCGTTTACGATTTTTTAATCAATAAGGATATATTTGCCGATATTACGGGATATGATAACCCGGAAGATATCAAATATACCAAAAAAACAAGAAAATACAGTGTGCCGATACACATTAATTATAGAAATACGAGTGAGGTTATTGAAGGGATCAATACAGTTGGAATTTTGGAAGGAGACCCTGACAGTGATGAATACATCATTGTTTTGAGTCATTATGACGGACAAGGTAAACATGACGGTAAGATATATCCGTCGGCCAATGACAATGCTTCCGGTGTAGCGGCGTCATTGGAAATGATAGAAGCCTTTAAAACGGCCAAAGATTCCGGTTTTGTCCCGAGACGGCATTTGGTATTTATAAATTTGTCGGGACGGGAACAAAATATGATTGGTGCCCGTTTTTATGTGCAACATCCGGTTATTCCTTTGGAAAAAACATTGGCTGTTATAGAGTTGCATAAATTGGGACGTCTTAGAAATTTAAAAAGCGATGATGATTTACCCGAATTTTATCCGATAAGTATTTCATTTAACGGTTTTAACAAAGCTAATTTTAAAAATGCTCTTGATCAACTTCAATCTTATAACAATTATATCAGTCTCAAATACAAACCTTTGGTTGAGGCATCGGATTATACGCATTTTATGAGAAAACATGTTCCTGTTATTTATTATTACGGTACCAGTAATTATTCCGGTTACCATGAACCGGAAGATACAGCAGACCGTGTCAGTTACGACGTCATCGAAAAACGGACTCGTTTTGTTTTTCAAATTATTTGGGATTTAGCCTATAAGAAACATTTATAAACAAAAACATTAAAAAAAAAAGATAATAATATGAATAACGATATTTTAAATAAAGCAAAAGTTTGGACACAGCCTCCTTTTGATGAAGCCACCCGTAAAGAAGTAGCGGCTATGATAGAAAACGACCCTGAAAAACTCATGGATAGTTTTTATAAAAATCTGGAATTCGGGACCGGCGGGATGCGCGGTATCATGGGGGTAGGCACCAATCGTATCAATAAATATACTTTGGGTCGCAACACGCAAGGTTTGGCAAACTACATCAACAGGGTTTCAAACAAAAAAGAAAAAAGTGTGGTTATTAACTATGATGTGCGACACAATAGCAAGTCTTTTGCCAAGCTAGTGGCGGATGTTTTAACAGCTAACGGGATCAGAGCTTATTTGTTTTCAGAGTTTCGCCCGACGCCCGAATTGTCTTTTGCTGTGAGATATTTGGGTACTGATGCCGGTATTGTATTGACTGCTTCGCACAATCCGCCCGAATATAACGGCTATAAAGTATATTGGAACGACGGGGCGCAAATTGTGCCGCCACAAGATCAAGAGATTGTGGATGAAATTAACAAAGTGCAATTTGACGAAATCAAATTTACGCCAAACGAAGCATTGTTGACTTATATTGGCAAAGAATTGGACGATGCGTTTTTAAAAGCTTCCGTAGCGCACGGGACTTTTGATGCCCCTGACCGCAGTAATATTAAAATTTTGTTTACGTCTTTGCACGGTACTTCCATCAAATTGATGCCAGAAGCCATGAAACGGGCTGGTTTTTCAGATTTTCATATTGTTGAGGAGCAAATGAATCCCGATCCGGAATTTTCTACCGTTCAATCGCCAAATCCCGAAGAACCGGAAGCTTTTACCATTGCTTTGAAAAAAGCCGATGAGATTAATGCCGATATGATTTTAGCCACAGACCCCGATTCGGACCGCATAGCAGTTGCAGTCAGAGAACCGGACGGTAAAATGCGGTTGCTAAACGGTAATCAAACTATGGTTGTTATGGATGCTTTTTTAATCCGTAAGTGGAAAGAACAAGGTAAACTCAAAGGTAAAGAATTTATCGGCTCTACCATTGTATCAACTGATATGGTCAAAAAAATAGGTGCGGCGGATAATGTGGAAGTCAAAACGGGATTGACCGGATTTAAATGGATAGCCAAAATGATACGCGAAGCCGAAGGAAAGCAAGATTTTATAGGGGGTGGCGAAGAGAGTTTCGGTTATATGGTTGGTGATTTTGTCCGCGATAAAGACGCTATAACGGCCGGTTTGTTGGCAGCTGAAATCGCTTCGGAAGCCAAATCGAATGACAGCTCGTTTTTTGAAGAGTTATTAAAATTATATCAACAGTATGGTTTTTACAAAGAGGCTTTGGTTTCACTGGTCAAAAAAGGAATAGAAGGGCAGGAAATCATTGCTAAAATGATGCATGATTTCAGATATAACCCGCCTCAAAGTTTTGATGGTTCGCCGGTTGTGCGTATTGAAGATTACAAAACTTCCGTTGCTAAAAACATTAAAGACGGCACGGAAGAAAGTTTGAAGGTGGAACCATCCAATGTTTTAATTTTTTATACGCAAGACGGTAGTAAAATAGCTATGCGTCCCAGTGGAACGGAACCTAAAATCAAGTTTTATTTCAGTGTCAACAAACCCTTTGATAATCTCAAAGATTATAAGAAAATGGAACGCGAATTGGATGACAAAATTAACCGATTAAAAAAAGATTTAAGTTTATAAGTAGATGGATAAGCGTATCAAACAAACTTTTGTAAAGTATATAAAACCTTATAAAAAACAAGCAGTATTAAGCATTTTGAGTAATGTTTTTTTTGCCTTGTTTTCTACTTTGGCTTTTATAGTTTTTATTCCCTTACTTGAAATACTGTTTAAAGAAGAAAAACGTCAAAGTGTGACCCGTCCCGAATGGACGGATATCGGTCATCTTAAACAATATCTCAATGCTTATCTTGATTATTATTGGGTCAATTATATCAATGAGCACGGATTTTTAGGCGCTTTGACAGCTATCATGGTGCTAATAGTTATCATTATTTTGTTTAAAAATTTGTTCAATTATTTGGCCTTGTATTTTATGACTTTTTTACGTAACGGGATTTTGAAAGATATGCGTAACGATATGTATGAAAAAATAATGAGTCTTCCCATTTCATTTTTTTCCGAAAAACGTAAAGGTGATATCATTACCCGTATGACCTCCGATGTGGTAGAAGTGCAATGGGCATCATTGATTATTTTGGAAATTATTGTTAGAGAACCGTTGACCATCCTTTTTTCTGTGATTACCATGTTGTTTTTAAATTTGAAATTGACACTTTTTATATTTGTTTTTACTCCACTTGCAGGATTTTTTATTTCGTTGATAGGCAAACAGTTGCGTAAAGACTCTCATACGGTTCAACGTTATGTCAGTATTTTTTTATCCCATATCGAGGAAACTTTGACCGGTTTGAAAATCATCAAAGCTTTTAATGCTGAAAAGTTATTTACCGATAAGTTCAAACAGATGACTTATAACATTTTTAAGGCCAATAACCGTTTGGTCAACCGGCAAAATTTAGCCCATCCGGTCAGTGAATTTCTCGGGGTTTTGGTTATTGTAGTGATTTTATGGTTTGGGGGAAGTATGGTATTGAACAAAGAATTGAAACCGGCTGTTTTTTTGACTTTTATCGCTTTGGCATATAACATTCTGACGCCTGCCAAAGCTATAGCCCGTGCCGGCTATACCATTAGAAAAGGGATGGCTTCGGTTGAACGGATATTCAAAATTTTAGATGCCGAAAATCCATTGGTTGAAAAACCGGATGCAGTAGATAAAAAAACTTTTGATGACAACATAACTTTTGACCGGGTCAGTTTTAGGTATGAGGATGAGAATGTGTTAAAAAATGTCAGTTTTACGGTAAAAAAAGGTGAAACTTTGGCATTGGTAGGACAGTCCGGTAGTGGTAAATCGACGATTGCCAACTTGATGATGCGTTTTTACGATGTCAATAAAGGAGCTATTTTAATTGATAACCTCAATGTCAGGGATATGACTAAAAAATCTTTGAGGAGTTTAATGGGATTGGTGACCCAAGATTCCATTTTGTTTAATGATACGGTGCGTAACAATATTGCTCTGGGTAAGCCGGATGCGTCTATGGACGAGATTATTAATGCTGCCAAAATAGCCAATGCACACGAATTTATTATGGAACTGCCCAAAGGTTACGATACCAATATCGGTGACAGCGGTAACCGACTCTCGGGTGGTCAAAAACAACGTTTGAATATAGCCCGTGCCATACTTAAAAATCCGCCGGTTTTAATTTTGGACGAAGCCACTTCGGCTTTGGATACGGAATCCGAAAAATTGGTTCAAGACGCTTTGGATAACCTGATGGTCAACCGTACGTCTATTGTTATTGCTCACAGATTGTCAACTA
>JALVST010000148.1 GCA_027024205.1 Flavobacteriales bacterium
GTAAAAATTCGTGTGCAAATTCAGCTTCCAATTCATACTCTTTCATACCGGGACGCACTTTGTCCAAAATACGTCTGAATCCGGCTTCGGTGATATCACAAGCTTTTTGTATTTGAGCTATTTCTTCAGGTTCTTTGACACTACGCAGTCGTTGTAAAATAGGATTACTGCGTTCAAATTTATGTCCGGGAAACATTTGTTTGGCTTTTTTGATAAATCGGTCTTCTCGGGTTTCCACTTCGGTAGTAGCCCTGTAATGTTCGTTAGTATTGATATATATGTGTTTTGCTTGAAAAGCCAGTTTTTTCAGTAGTGCATCAAAATCTTGCAACCAGTGAACATTGGTGATACCGGTCAGTACCGTTGCTTTTTCTTTGGTCAATTTTTCGCCTTCCCATATTTTAATACTTTCATTGGTTTCCCGCAAAAATAAAATTTCACGGTCAGCCGGATTAGGGGCGTCAGGAAACAATAACAAAATGGTTTCTTCTTGGTCAACGCCGGTCAGATAAAAAATATCACGGTGTTGGGCAAAAGGCAAAGTGCTGTCGGCACTGATAGGATAGATATCATTAGAATTGAAAACCGCAATGGATTCAGGTTTCATTTGATTCATAAATTTTCGGCGGTTTTTTTTATATAGACTAGCCGGTAAAGGTTCGTATCTCATGTCAATTTAAGTTTTGTAAATTTAGATGATAAAATTACAATTTTTTTTGAATATAATTGATTTATATATAAAATTTTGTCAAAATAAAATGTTAGTATCATAACGTGATGTCCATTTCTTTTATCTACCGTCATTTTCTAAAAAAAAAACAGATAAAGGACTGCTATATTTTGTTTATTATTGATTTTAGTGTCTTGTTAAACTTTGCAAACATAAAACTAATTATCTTAAATTTTATTGTTAATAAAAACTTTATCGTAATTTTGCTAAAAATATTCACAAAATGCGGTTTTGGGATAAAATAGCAAGATTAATTTTACGTAACAGGTTGTTTTTTCTAGCTTTGATTACGGGTATTACTATTTTTTTTATTTCTCAATGGCGATATGTATCTGTTTCATATACCCAAAAAAGTATCTTGCCGGAAGATGATCCTTATCAACAAGAATATTTACAGTTTAAAAAAATTTTTAAAAGCGATAATAATATTATCTTATTAGCGGTCAAAGATCCGGATTTGTTTACCAAAAACAAACTGAATGCTTGGAACGAATTATCCAAAAAATTACGGTCATTTCCCGAGGTAGAACAGGTTATTTCCATAGAAAATCTGAATATTTTACAAAAAGATACTGTTGCGCAAAAGTTCGTATTAAAAAAACTTTTGCAAAAACCCGTTAGTAGTGATAGGGAAGCGCAGGCTGTCAAACGGCGTTTGATTGATTCTTTGCCGTTTTATGAAGGGATGATTTATAACAAAAACGGGGCTGTTCAAACCATTGTTGTGCTCAAAAAAGACATTGTAAATTCCGAACACAGGGTTTCATTTATAAATAACAAAATCCAACCTTTGCTCAAAGCATATGAAAAAAAGATGCATACGGACCTGAAAGCCTCCGGTTTGATTTATATCAAATCACTCAATGCCAATGTGTTAAAGAAAGAAATTCCGTTTTTTATTTTATTTTCTCTTTTTATTACCGGTTTTATTATTTGGTTATTTTTTCGTACGTTTTCACCACTCGGGATATCTATTTTAATTGTAAGTATCGGCGTCATGTGGTCGTTCGGGATTATGGGAGCCTTAGGATATAAGATCAGTATTTTGACGGCGGTAATTCCACCATTGGTTATCGTTATCGGGGTGCCCAATGCCATTTTTTTAATCAATAAATACCAGCAGGAAATTATCCTGCACGGCAATCAAGCCCGCTCTCTACAACGGGTTATCAGCAATACAGGTAATGCCATTTTAATGACCAACGTTACCACTGCCATCGGTTTCGGAACTTTTGTAATTGTAAACAACAATTTGTTGCGTGAATTCGGTATTGTCGCCTCTTTGTCTATTTTATCCATTTTCTTTTTGTCCATTTTATTGATTCCCATTATTTACAGTTATAAAAAGCCACCGAAAGACAGACATTTGAAACATCATAAAAAATCGTGGTTGGTAAAATTTATCGAATGGCTGGTCGATACGGTCAGACATCGTCAGAAAGCCATTTTCGGGTTGGCCATACTGTTGATGATACTCAGTATAATCGGAGCTACCAGAATAAAAGTTTCGGGAAGTATGTTGGCAGATTTTCCTAAAAACAGGGACTTTTATAGAGATATTAAATTTTTTGAACGGGAATTCGGCGGTATTTTACCTTTGGAATTTATGATTGATACCAAAAGAAAAAAAGGAGCTTTACGATTGCCGACTTTAAAACGGATGGATCATTTTCAAGATGAAATTTCCGATTTACCGGAATTATCCCATCCAGTATCTTTGGTTAATCTGGCCAAATATGCCAAACAAGCATTTTATAATGGTGACCCGCAGTATTATCAATTACCTTCCATGCACGAAAAGAATTTTATCTTGCCTTTTCTGAAAAACAGTAGCGGTAATGTCAAATTATTGAAAAATTATACGGACACGCTACAACGTTATTTACGGATTACAACGTTTATGAAAGATATTGAAACCGAACAAATGGAAAGGGTTGAAGATTATCTCGAGTTAAAAGAACATAAGTATTTTCCAGACAAAAAATACCGGGTTTTGATGACCGGACAAGCCAAACTTTATTTAAAAGGTACACATTATTTGATTGACAATTTGATGATTTCGTTAGGTCTGGCCATTTTTCTGATTTTCGGTTTTATTGTCTGGATGTTTAACGGCTCTTTAAAGATGGCGCTTGTATCATTGATACCCAATATTTTGCCGTTATTAATCACTGCCGGGGTTATGGGATTTGCCGGTATTCCCTTAAAACCTTCCACTATTTTGATTTTTAGTATTGCATTCGGAATCTCCGTGGACGATACCATTCATTATTTGGCTAAATTACGACACGAACTCAAACTGCACAGAGGACGTATCAAACGGTCTGTTTATAAATCACTCAAAGAAACCGGTGTCAGTATGTTTTATACCTCAGTTGTTTTGTTTTTCGGATTCGCTACATTTTTACAATCCAGTTACGGTGGTACCAAAGCTTTAGGCGGTTTGATTTCTCTGACCTTAATGATTGCCATGTTTTCCAATTTACTCTTATTACCAGCCTTGGTGATTTTTATGGATAACTTGTTTAAAAACAAAAAATCGTACAAAGATAACTTGGATATTTTCCCTGACAACACGGAAGACAATGAATGATTTTGAACTTTATTTCAGATTAGGCCTCAATCATATTCTCAGTTGGTCCTCCATTGACCATATTTTGTTTTTGCTGGCACTGATAATGGTATTTGATTTTAAAGATTGGCGTAAATTGTTGACTTTGGTATCTTTGTTTACCTTAGCGCATACTACCAGTTTGTTTTTATCTGTTTTCGGCTATGTCCATGTAGCTGAAAACTTGATAGAAACATTGATTTTATGGACGATATTAATTACGGCATTATCAAATATTTTATGGAAAAATCCACACAAATTGTCCCGTATTCATTATTATTTTTCTTTCTTTTTCGGCTTGATTCACGGTTTGGGTTTTGCGTCCGATTTTAAATTGATGACGGCCGGACAATCACACAAATTATGGCCTTTACTTGAATTTGCTTTGGGGATAGAAACCGCTCAAATCATCTTAGGTATTCTTATTTTAATCGTTTTGGCTATATTGCAAAAAATTTGGTTAAAAAATGCCCGTGAAGCTTATATTTTGATTTCGGGACTTATTATCGGATATGTTTTGGCATTGTTATCTTGATTATGAAATCCGGAAAACAAATCTTTAAATTCAAACAATTTGAAATAGACCAGGAACTCACGGCTATGAAAGTCGGGACAGACGGTGTTTTGTTGGGGGCTTGGGCCGATTTGGGCAAGGCTCTAAACATTCTCGATGTAGGTACGGGGACCGGTTTGATTGCTTTGATGTGTGCTCAAAGGCATAATACCGCAAAAATAGATGCCGTTGAAATAGACCCGGCTGCTGCCCGTCAGGCTTCTGAAAATTTTAAAAATTCAAATTGGCATCGGCGTTTAAATCTCATTCACACGGATTTTAACCGGTTTATACCCGGTAAAAAATATGATGTTATTATCAGCAATCCGCCTTATTTTGACGAACAATCGGGATATAGTAATAAGCAAAGAAACCTGGCAAGACATTCTTCTAATTTATCATTAAAAAGTCTGATACACCGGTCAAAGAAAATGCTCAACAAAACCGGTAATATTCAATTGGTTTTACCATCGGATAAATTGCCGCAGTTAATAAAAATCATCGGGCAAGAAGATCTATATTTGCATAAAATTTGTTATGTCAAAGGCCATCCGGCGGCAAAAGTCAAAAGAATATTGGTCAAAATTTCCAATACTTATTCAAAACCGGAAGAAAGCCACTTGACAATTGAAAAAACAAGACACGATTATACGGCTGAATATGTCCAGCTTACCCGTGATTTTTATCTGAAAATGTAAAATTTCAATGACTCATTTGCTCAAAATGTTCTATGAATCGCAACAAATCCTCACTGTCAAGAATAACCAAACAATCGAAAATTTAAAACATATTGATTATCTTTGCCAAAAGATAGTGAATGTATGACCAAGACAGAATTGAGAAAACGCACAAGAGCGCGCGAATCGTCCAATGCAATTGAGCGCCTGTATATTACTATGAGGCATTTGCTCAACCGTGGTTTTTATAAACCTTTCGGTGTGTCCGGTAATACCTTAAAACAAGGTTTGTTAACTTTGCGACCGGAAATTTACGGTGATATTGCAACCGAAAAAGCCGAATTAAAAGGTTTGAAATACGTTGTGGACCGTTTACCAGAAGGTATTGAAGAGTGTCGAGTGATATACATGACTGATAATGAGGGTTACCGGCATTCACAATTCAAACCGATTATTCCGCCTAAACGGAGACGGCATTGCTACCGAATCGATCAAGATCAAATGAATATTGAACTGACTCGTGGCAGATCGGATGTTTATGATATTTTAACTCACTTGACATTTTTGTATATCGAGTCTCATAAAATAAGAGAAAAAGCCGTTACCGATAAAGACGGTACCCCCGGGCGGGAATGGTTAGCCTTGGAAAAGGTCGTGCTGGAACATAAAAAATTAAAAAAAACCGAAACGGAGCGTATTATCGCATATCTTTCTACATTATTGGGACGCACGTTTGAAGAAGCCAAATATGCTTATGAAGAATTTAAAGAACCCGGTAATCCCAATCGTTTTTTTCAAATTGTTTACTGGCTCGGAAAATTAGCTATTGATGAAGCTTATCTGGGGCAAAAACGTGAAATCAGATTCGCCCCGCGCTTACGTGAAAGACTGGGACATCACGTTTACGGTGAAATTTGGGCAACCGACATAAAAAAACATTTACAAAAAAATAATCTTTTGCAACGTCCTATTCATATTATCAGTTCCAATATGCACTCGGTTTTGAATGTGTTGTTTGCCGTAGAAGCTCTTAATTCCGGAAAAAACGAAATGGATTTATACAAAGAACTGAGCCGGGATAAAAATCAAAAGTTGCGTGATGCCGTGTTTAAACTGGCTCAAAAAAACGGGATGGTATATCTCAAAGACAATTCGGGAACCAATATAGACGTTCAAATTTTTGATACGTCTGCATTTGAGGATGCAGCCCTTCCGGATGCATTTTATAACCTGGACGATACTAAAAAACCGGTCCTAATCGTTATGGATTATGCTTTTGGAGAGCAAGCTTTTGAAGTAATGGACGAACTCTTAAAACCTTATGAAGAAAACGGTGTTAAAGAGCATCTAAACGTACAATCCATTTCCATCATGGGAAAAGCCGGTATTTTAACGGGTAATAAAGGGGATATTATGATACCCAAAGTGCACATGTTTGAAGGAACCGCTGACAATTATCCCATAGACAATGAGTTATCCGCCAAAGATTTTGAAGACGAAAAAGTCAATGTTTATGAAGGAACTATGGTAACAGTTCTCGGGACTTCTTTACAAAACAAAGATATTTTAAGTTTTTTTAAAAATTCGACTTGGAGAGCTATCGGTTTGGAAATGGAAGGGGCTCATTATCATAAAGCTATACAGTCGGCATCTAAAATCAGAGGCAATATCGATGCAGACGTTAAAGTGCGTTATGCTTATTATGCTTCTGATAATCCTTTGGAAACCGGTAGTACACTTGCTTCCGGGCCACTTGGTGTCAAAGGTGTCAAACCGACTTATATTATCACCAAAAAAATTTTACAGCAAATATTTAAAATAAATTAAGTATGAATCAACAATCAAAACCCGAAGAGATTGATATCATTCAATTTTTTGCCGCTATCGGTAACCTGTTTAAATCGTTTTTTCGTAGTATCGGTAACCTGTTTAAGTGGTTATTTTATCTTATTATCGATAGTCTCTTGTATATAAAAAAATACGGTCTTTATTTAGGCGGGGGATTGTTAATAGGCTTAGTGGTTTCTTTTATTGGAAAAAATAAAAATCCGGATTTGTATTACGGGGAAGCACTGTTGCGGACTAACTTTAATTCCCAGTTGAACCTGCAAGAAAAAGTGGATGCTGTTAACAATTTAATCCGTAATAAAGACTCTGTGGGTTTGGGAAAAATGTTGAAAATTCCCAGTTCCTTTGCCGCTACTTTTGCCAAATTTGATTTGGAACCGGTTGTCAATGACGTGTTTTTGGTTGAAGATTACGAGGCCTATTTGATGACAAAAGATACAACCGTTTACAAGTTTATTAAATATGATGACTATAAGAAAAATATTAAAAAAAATGATAATCTAAATCCATACTGGAAATTAAAAATAAAAGCCTTTTCGCCGGTTGTATTCAAAAACTTAAATAGTAAAATTATAGACTTGTTTAACCGGGATTCACTCATTGAAAAACGAAAAAAACTTTATTTGTCATACTTAGCCACACAAAAACAAAGTTTTCAAAAATCCTTGCAAGATATTGATACCATGCGTGTAGTGTTTGACAAAGCCCGGTTGATGCCGGGGGGCGGAGGCGGCCAATCTATCAATTTAATGTTTTCCAATCAAAACTCATCAAACGGGGGGTTTGAAGAAGCCTATAATTTATTTAATGAACGGAAAAAAGCCTTGATAAATTTGAAAAAAACCATAGAAGAGATTAACAAATCTGATAATGCCGTTGTTATTTTAAACGGTTTTCCCGAAAAAGGTCTACAAGAAACCTCATTATTGGCCAACAGACATCTTAAGTTCGCCTTGATAGGATTCCTTTTAGTATTATTCGTTTTCTTGCTTAGAGATTTTAATGCTTATTTGAATAAATATCAACAATTAAAATCAGGAAAAACACAATGACCGTTCACCCTACTTTCATAGAAGATTTATATGTCATTGAACCAAAGGTATTTAATGATGAAAGGGGTTTTTTTTACGAATTTTTCAATCAGAAAGTATTTGAACAATTAACCGGACAAAAAACAGGGTTTGTTCAAGACAATTTGGCCCAATCCCGCAAAGGGGTATTAAGAGGTTTTCATTTTCAGAAAGAGCCGTATGCTCAGACCAAATTGGTCAGCGTGCTCAACGGAGCGGTTTTGGATGTTGTTGTCGATTTAAGAAAAAATTCAAAGACTTATAAACAGCATTTTTCTATAATACTGAGTGCAGAAAATAAAAAACAATTGTTTATACCGCGTGGATTTGCACACGCTTATTTGAGCTTGGAAGATGATTCGTTATTTTTTTATAAAATAGATAATTTTTATCATCCCGAAAGCGAAGCGGGTATCCGCTTTGACGACCCCGATTTGAATATCGATTGGCAATATGACTTATCAAAGTTAATCTTATCTGATAAAGATCGTAATTTACCTTATTTAAAAAATATGAATGATTTGTAATGGATGGAAAAAAAGTTAAAATATTAGTGACGGGAGCCGAAAGTCAAATTGGCAAATCTTTAAGAATGATGCCAGATAAGGATTTTAATATCACATTCAAAAGCAAATATTCTCTTAATATAACGGATAAAAAAGCCGTTAAAAATTTTTTTAAAGAAAACAACTTTGATTATTGTTTTAATTTTGCCGCTTATACCGATGTCAACCGGGCGGAAATTGATAAAAAAGCGTGTCTCAAAGTGAATGTTGAAGGTGTAGCCAATTTGGTAAAAGCAGCTAAAAAATACAATGTAACCTTGGTACACATTTCTACTGATTACGTTTTTGACGGCAAAAAGAAAAAACCTTATAACGAAAATGATAAACCCAATCCGTTAAATTTTTATGGTGAAACAAAATTAATGGGAGAGTATATCATCAGACAGCATTTAAAAAAATATTTTATTGTCAGAACTTCTTGGTTGTATTCCAAGTTTAATCGTAATTTTGTTAAAACCGTTTTGGAACTTGCCAAAACCAAAAGAAAATTAAAACTTGTAAATGACCAAACCGGCACGCCTACTTATGCCCCCGATTTAATCGACTTTTTGTTGTTTATGATTAAAACCGTGGAAAATAATCCCCAAAAAAATTATTATGGCATTTATCATTTTAGCAACCAAGGGAAAGCCACTTGGTACCGTTTTGGAAAAAAAGTTTTGTCATATGCCGGGATAGTTAAAAAAATCAAACCTATTGACAGTGCCCGTTTTGATACACATGTTATACGTCCGGCTTATTCGGTTTTGTCAAAAAAGAAAATAAAGAAAGTTTTTAATTATAAACCACGTCAATGGGATAAAGCCTTAAAAGATTTTTTTGAATAAAAAAACGAAAAAAAGATGGCTATCATAAAAAAAGTTTTAGGTAAAAAACCACAATTCGGCAAAAATGTCTTTATGGCTGATAATGCGGTAATTATCGGAGATGTTATCACGGGAGACAATTGTAGCATTTGGTTTAATGCGGTTGTACGTGGCGATGTTAATTATATCAGAATAGGGGAAAAAGTCAATATTCAAGATGGCGTGGTGATACACGGCACTTACAAAAAAGCCGCTACAAATATCGGCAACAATGTTTCCATTGCTCATAATGCTACGATTCATGGTTGCACTATTAAAGATAATGTTTTAATAGGTATGAATGCGGTTATTTTGGATCATGCCGTTATTGAGTCCAATGCTATTATTGCAGCTGGTTCTGTTGTAACCAAAGGGACTGTGGTTGAAAGTGGCAGTGTGTATGCCGGCATACCTGCTGTTAAAATTAAAGATATCAGTCCCGAATTGGTACAAGGAGAAATAAACCGTATAGCAGACAGTTATATCAAATATGCTTCTTGGTATCAAACCGATGAGGATGATTATTAAAAATCATAGTAAAAACCGAAACTGTAAATTGCATTACCGTTTCTTCCGAAAGTGTACATCAAACTTATATGAGAAACCGGAGAACCGTCAAAATGAACGCCGGCATCAATAGCAAAACCGTGAATGGCCTCATAAGGCGGGTCTTTTGAAATAACATTGCTGTAATTATAACCGCCTCCAACGTAAAAACCATATAAATATTGAGAATTTTCTTCTGAACTCAAGCCCCAGTTAAAATTTAACAAAACCGGTGCGGCATAACTAACCCGCTTCGGAAAAATAACGTGTCGGTTATTGCCGTTAGGATACCAGTTTCTAAAACCGGCCCCTATTTGCGGACGAATTTCTATGGAAAATGTCGCTTCGGGATTGACTTCATAAAAATTATATCGTGGCACAAAGGTCAGATTAACGTCATAACCGGTATATTTTGTATGTGTCAAATATTGACCGGTGATACCTGCCGTAATATAAAACTTTTTAAAACCGAATTGTGAAAACGATTTAAAACCGACAACAACCAATAAAAAAAACAAAACTTTTTTCATAACATGAATTTCTTAACAAGCACAAAGATACAAATATTTATAAAAAATTATAAAATATTTTCTTTTTTATGTATAAATTTAGTCAAATTTATTGATAATTCTAAAAAAACAACTTTGGCATTGGCATTCCTTTCTATGTGATAAATAGCATCCGTTATCGTTTTGTAAATGTCACCGATATTATTGGAATGAATAAAAGGAGCCAGCTTGCGTAACTCAAATCCGTTTTGAGTGAAATCATAATATACAAGGGAAGGCGTTTGATAGTTAATCATTAGTGCTTGTCGGAAGGTTTCCAAGGCAAATTCTAAAAATTGTTTTTGAGTTTCCCGGCCGGTCCCGGCCATTTTTTCCGACCATGAAATCAATTGCCGGATGGCGTGTTTATTTTTTTTAGATGAAAACGCCACGCGAACCCATTCGATAAATAGTTTTTGAAAAGCGTCATCAGTGTTTTCGTTTTGAGCTAATTGTAAGGCTTTATGCCAGCTACCGTTGGATTGATGTGCTACTTTTACAGCTTGTCCGGAATCTAATCCAAACCGGTTTATCAATTCGTTTTTAATATTTTCTATGGAAATCAAATTAAATTGATGCACTTGACAACGACTGAGAATTGTTGGTAGAATATTATCCGTTTTTTCGGCTATCAATATAAACTTTGTATCTTCCGGCGGTTCTTCCAATATTTTGAGCAATTTGTTAGCCGTTTCCATATTCATTTTTTCTACCATCCAAATGATAAATATTTTATAATCCGCTTCAAAGGGTTTGACGGCTGCTTTTTTTATGATATGTTCCGCATCGGCAACACGAATTTGACCTTGTTTATTGGCAACGTCTAAAAATTGCATCCAATCGTATAAACCCGCATAAGGATTGGTAGTTAAAAATTCCCGCCATTGCGGTAAAAAACTTTCGCTGTCGGGCTTTTTAATGCCGGGCGTGGTAACCGTTGGAAAAACAAAATGCAAATCGGGATGAATGAGTTTTTTGACTTTATTTTGACATATTAACCGGTCTCCGCAAAGCAATTCGTTGGCAAACGCCCAAGCCATAGGCAATGTACCCGTACCTTCTTCTCCTACAAACAATTGGGTATGCGGCACACGGCCGCTAGCTATTATTTTTTTTAAATAATCTTTTAAAAACGCTTGTCCTATAACCGAATCAAAATTCATATTTCAAAAATATTAATTAGTAGATACTTTGACAAGTTCGGTAACCAAAGTAAAAAAATTGAAAGATATAATAAGAAAATTCTTTGCCCTCATGATATAATAGTTTGAGGTTGGTATTTAAAAATATTAATTTTCATCAACATCCAATTTAGTCAAAACAACTTTTTGTATTTGTTTTTGATTGGCTTTATTGATTTTGATATGGAATTTCCCGTCAATATCAAATTCTTCGTTTTCTTCGGGGATTTCTCCTATTTTTGACAAAATGTATCCTCCCAAAGTCTCATAGGTTTCTTCTTCCGGAATATCAAGGTTATATTTTTTATTCAGGTCTTCTATTTCATGCCGTCCCGACAAGATAAAAGTCCGTTCGTCCAATTGTTTTTCAAACAGTTCGTTTTTATCGTGCTCATCTTCAATCTCTCCGAAAATTTCTTCAATGATATCCTCCAAAGTTATCAAACCCGAGGTGCCGCCATATTCATCCAATACAATGGCGACACTTTTTTTCTTTTTGGTCATCAGTTTTAACAATTCGTGGATTGAAATGGTTTCCGGGACAAACAATACGTCTCTTAGAATGGATTTGATGTGTTTTGGTTTTTGAAACAAATCGAATGAATGTATATAACCGATTATATCATCTATATTGTCATGATATACAATAATTTTTGATAAACCGGATTTTACAAATTTATCCCGTAATTCGTCAATGGTTGCCGTATCTTCCAAAGCGACAATTTCCGTACGGGGTATCATAATTTCACGGGCTTTGACATCGACAAAATCAAGCGCATTGTTGAGAATTTCAAGTTCTTTATCGGCTTCTCCTTCTTGTTGTTCGGCATGTTGCAGTTTCTGTGAGATAAATTTGGCTAACTCAACTCTGGTGACGGCATCCTGTGCATCATCGGTTTCGGTTTTAAAAAATATTTTTAAAATAAAATCGGACAGACGTAAAATGAATTGCGTGGCAGGCCACAAAATAAGATATATAATGTAAGCCGGAACAGAAAAAAAACGAAGGAGATTATTGGCATATAATTGAAAAACAACTTTTGGCAGAAACTCTGCCGTAAATAAAATGATTAATGTCGAAATCAAAGTCTGAAAAAAAAGTTCGTTAAAACTACTGATATCCGACCAAAATTGTTTTAAGTATTTGACAATCAAATCTCCTGTAAAAAATCCGTAAATAACCAACGCTACATTATTCCCTACCAACATGGTTGTAATGAAATTGGAGGGTTTTTGAGTCAGTTTTTGTAAAACCCGTCCCACAATACCTTCATCTTTTTTGTCCAAAGCCAATTGCACCCTGTTGGCACTGACAAAAGCGATTTCCATACCCGAAAAAAAAGCGGACAACAACAGTAGAACGATGATTATAATGATGTTTAATTCCATTGAACCGTTTTAATATTTAGCAAATATACGTTATTGATTGTTAATTAAAAAATGAAGATTTATCCCGCTTTGTCGAGTGCTTTATTCTTTAAAGGTTGTTTATTGTTTTATGCAATGTTTGCCCTTTTAAATTGAGAGGAGTGAGAATTTTTATTTATCGATAAGAATATTTGTAAACGGTGATCCTTGATAAAAATCTTAATGGTTTTAATGCCTTTACGGTAAAAGAAAAAACATCAAGAAATTAAGCTCATTAAGTTTAATGTAAAATTTAATTCTTAATTCTTAATTATCCGTTTAACAGGCCTCTGAGCTTATCGAACTATAACTTTTAATTTTCAACTTATTTTCCGTATATTCGTATCAAAATTATTAAATATAAAAATTAAGATGAAACCGACATGATTAAAATAATCATTAAACACACATCGTAATGATTATTTTAATCATCAAAGGTTACATCTGACCATAATGTTAAAATAAAAAAATAAACAGATGAAACGAACATGAATTTTTTTAAACATAAAATACACACAAGGTTATGATTAAAATAAATTCATGAGAGTTACTGAATGTATTATAAATTTTTATTATTTTTTTACAAAATAAAAATTTTAAACAGATGAAACTTTATCCTATATCACACGGCGATTTTAAGTTGGACGGTGGCGCTATGTTTGGGGTGGTTCCCAAAGTAATTTGGCAACGTACCAATCCGGCCGATGCAGATAATCTGATAGAAATGACGACCAGGAGTTTGCTCATTGAAGACAGTGACCGGCTGATTTTAATTGATACCGGTATGGGTAATAAACAATCCGAAAAATTTTTTAGTTACTACAAACCCGGCAATCAAAATATATTTGATGAAACGCTCAAAAAATACGGTTTTCATCGTGATGATATCACTGACGTTTTCATGACACATTTACATTTTGACCACTGCGGCGGTTCCATAGTCAGAAATACAAAGGGCTTTTATGAGCCCGCTTTTAAAAATGCCCGGTTTTGGAGCAATGCCAAACATTGGGAATGGGCGGTTCATCCCAATGCCCGTGAAAAAGCCAGTTTTTTACCCGAAAATATTTTGCCCATACAAGAGAGCGGGCAATTAAATTTTGTTGATACTCCGGAAAGCGGACGTGTTATCAAAGAGGATGATTTAAATTTTGACGTTTTGTTTGTGGACGGACATACCGAAAAACAAATGTTACCCGTGATTGAATACAAAGGTTACAAAATCGTATATATGGCCGATTTGTTGCCAACAATAGGACATATCCCTTTACCTTATATAATGTCATATGATACCAGACCGATGATTACCCTTGAAGAAAGACTTGAAATTTTCGGTCAGGCTGCCGACGAAAAATGGTTGTTATTTCTCGAGCATGATCCTTATAACGAAATTTGCACATTAAAACATACGGAAAAGGGCGTTCGTTTGGATAAAATTTTTAAATTTGACGAAATTTTTAACAATTAAAACAATACAGAATGAATAATTTAAGATTTCTAAGTTTTTTATTGGCTGCCGGTTTATTAGCGGTCAGTTGTGGTACAACACAAAAAACGGTTAAAAAAAACCAACAGGCCAATACAACAGAAGTTAAACTTCCCAAACCTTTACCTCAAAAATTTGTATCACTTTTTGATGATGACGATTTAAAAAATTGGCAACATACCAATCCGTTTGACAGCCATATGCCGGGTATGAGTACCGAAAAGACATACCGGGAATTGCTTAAAAACAGACCGGCAACAACAGTTATCGTAGCGGTGGTTGATGCCGGCATTGATATTAATCATCCCGATTTGAAAGATGTCATTTGGACTAACAAAGGTGAAATTCCCGGCAACGGTATTGACGATGACGGTAACGGTTATGTAGATGATATTCACGGTTGGAACTTTTTAGGAGCAACCGACGGCAAAATGGCCGGCCCCGAACAACTGGAAATGACCCGCATCGTTGCCAAATACCGTAAGCAATGGAAGGATTTACCCATAGACAGTATAGGACCGGAAGACCACGAAATGTTTAAGTTATATCAACGTGCCGAAAAAGAATTGGCTAAAAAATTGGAAGAACTAAACGGATTAAAAGCCAGATATGAACGTCTGAAATTTATGGCCGATAGTGCTGTAAAAACCCTTAAAGATGCTTTGGGAACGGACAAGTTGACCAAAGAAGCCGTAGAAAATCTGAAAACGGATGATTCCATGGTCAAACAAGCTAAACAAATGTATTTGTCGGGTTTGACGCCCGAGCGTTTAAAAGGTTTTAAAGATTATGTAGAAACGCAAGAGAAATATAATTTGAATGTCAATTTTAACGGACGTATTCAAGGTGATGACCCTGACAATATCAATGACAGAAACTATGGTAACAACAATGTTATACCGCCCAAAGCCGATGAATTACACGGCACACACGTAGCCGGTATCATTGCTCAGGTCAGACACAACGGTATCGGCGGTGACGGTGTTGCCGATCACGTGTTGATTATGCCCGTAAGAGCTGTGCCCGACGGAGATGAATACGACAAGGATGTGGCATTGGCTTTCAGATATGCCGTTGATAACGGTGCCAAAGTGATCAATACCAGTTTCGGTAAATATTACAGTCCGCACAAGGATTGGGTGTGGGATGCCATCAAATATGCTGCCGACCACGATGTGTTGATAGTCAATGCCGCCGGTAATGACGGCAAGGATATGGACCAATACGGGGCTAAAATTTCTTATCCCAATGACGGAGACACCTCCGGCGAAGAGATTTCGGATAACTTTTTAAATGTCGGGGCTATCGGACCCAATTACGGAGCAAATATGGTGGCGCCATTTAGCAATTACGGTAAAAAAACCGTTGATATTTTCTCTCCCGGAGTAAAAATCTATGCCACCGTGCCTTTCGGAAAATATAGATTTTTGCAGGGGACATCCATGGCATCTCCCGATGTAGCCGGTGTAGCCGCATTGATACGTTCCCGTTTTCCCGAATTGTCGGCATCAGAAGTAAAACATATAATTATGGACTCCGGATTATCTCCTCAAATTAAGGTGATTAAACCACAAGAAGATGATTATGACGGTGATCCTCAATTGGTTATGTTCGAAACCTTGAGTAAGTCCGGAAAAATGGTAAATGTTTATAACGCCATTTTATTAGCCGAAGAATTGGTAAAACAAAAACAAGCGCAAGAGCAAAAATAAGATTTTGAAGTATTAAAAAAAAGCCGGTAATTTTTTGCCGGCTTTTGTAATTATTTCCCTCGCATCTGGTTAAAAAATTTTTTTAACAGGGCTTGGCTTTCCGTAGCCAATACACCGCCGGTAATTTCAGTCTTGGGGTGCACCCGGCAGTGCCAGTGTTGAAACCCGCGCTGTTCATCTTCGGCCCCATAAACTATTTTTCCTATCTGTGACCAAAAGGCAGCACCTGCACACATTTGACAGGGTTCCAGTGTCACATAAAGCGTGCAATCTTTTAGATATTTACTCCCCAAGAAATTAGTTGCCGCCGTAAAAGCCAGCATTTCAGCATGTGCCGTCGGGTCATTGAGCGTTTCCACTTGATTATGACTTTTGGCTACAATATGTCCGTTGCAAACAATAACAGCTCCTACCGGTACTTCACCTTTGGCAAGTGCCGATTCGGCCTCTTGCAAGGCTTTTCGCATAAAATAGGCATCATCAAAAGGTTGTATCATCAGTTGAGTTTTTCAGATAATTTAATAAATTCGTTTTTAGGTTGCGCATTTTGATACAAAATCCTGTAAACCGTATCAATAATAGGTGTTTTGGCTTTTTTATCCCCTTTGTCTTGATTAATTTTATAGGCAGATTCAGCTGCGTAGTAACCTTCTGCAACCATTTGCATTTCGGCCATGGCACTGCGAACGGTATAACCTTTCCCGATCATACTTCCAAACGTACGGTTACGACTAAAAATGGAATATGCCGTTACTAACAAATCACCCAAATAAGCGGAATTGTCAATATTACGTTTGCGTTTATCGACATTTTTCTTGATGAATTTTTTCATCTCACGAATGGCATTTGAAATCAAAATAGCCTGAAAATTATCACCGTAACCCAAACCGTGCGCCATTCCCGAAGCTATGGCATAAACATTTTTTAACACGGCTGCCCATTCTATACCGAATACATCTTTGGAATAAGTTGTTTTAATAAACCAACTGTTTAACATTTCAGACATTTGCTTGGCTACGGATTTGCGTTTGGCGGCAATTGTCAAATAAGACAAACGTTCCATAGCTACCTCTTCGGCGTGACACGGACCGGCTATAACGCCCAGATTCTTTTCGGGAATATCATGGTATTTTTTTAAATGTTCGCCCAAAATCAATAAAGTCTCGGGAATGATACCTTTTACGGCCGAAAAGATGATTTTTCCTTTCAAATTAACTTTGATTTTGTCTAATTCCGCTTTGACAAATGCCGAAGGAATGGCAATGATAATGGTATCGGCATACGAAACAACTTTATTAATATCGTTGCTGATCTTGATTTGTTCGGGATTAAACAGTACCTGTTGTAAATATTTGGGATTGTGGTGGTGCAATTTAAAATGTTCTTTGGTGTAGGCACTGCGGACATACCAGGCTACTTCATCCAGATTTTCCGTCAGCATTTTCACAATGGCTGTTGCCCAGCTACCGCTTCCCAAAACAGTGACTTTGTGTTTGTTTTTTTTCATAATCCAGTTATTTTGTGTATTACAAAGATACGAATTTAATACTTGAACCTTAAAAGACAGAAAAAGGTCTAGAAAATGTATAATTTTACTAAAATCTTATATTCCGCTGCAAAATATTTAACTTTAAGAAATTATATGACCATAAACAATTATTTTCAACATCGATTTTTGTATTTTTGAATACTAAAATATCAAAACGATGACAAAACAATTGATAATAATTTTGATGAGCTTTGTTTTTATCAATCTCAATGCTCAAAAAAAATGGCAAGCTCCGGCAGAAGCCAAACAACTGCAAAATCCTTTCAATGCTGATGAAACCCTTTTGCAAAAGGGACAAAAAGTTTTTCAATCTTTATGTGTATCTTGTCATGGTACAGACGGAACCGGGAATCCGGTCATGCTTAAAACTTTAAATCCACCACCGGCCGATTTGACTTCGGCTGCCGTGCAACAACAAACAGATGGCGAAATTTTTTGGAAAATTACCCGAGGACGCGGGTTAATGGCTTCCTATAAAAATATGTTATCTGACGAGGAACGTTGGGCTGTGGTTACATATATCCGTAAATTGGGCGAAAATAAACCGGAAAAAATAACGAAACAAGTAACCGGAAATAACAATGAAGTGGATGCATTTGCTTTCTCGCAATTGATCAATGCCAAAACCACTTATATTCGTCAAACCGGTGGTTTCGGGTTTGGAATCCAACATCGTTTCGGTGCCACCAAATTTGATAAAAATATGCTTAAAAATTTCTTCGGGCTGGATTTGGCTTCCAATATCCGTTTTAGTTTTGAAATTCCCGTTACCAATAAATTGATGCTGGATATAGGCCGTACCCGCTATGGCAAATTTTACGATTTGGGAGCAAAATATTTATGGTTAAAACAAACTGTTGACAACAAAATACCGGTCAGTGTGGCATTTTATGAAAATGTAGCTGTTACAACGGAAAATGCACCGCAATATTCAGAAAATGCTACTTTTGATGATGGACGAAAATTTGAATATAAATTTTATCACCGGTTATTTTACGATACACAATTGATTTTTTCACGTAAATTCAATGAAAAATTTTCAGCGCAAATAGCAGTGGAATTGGTTTGGCGTAATCTGACCCCTGCTTTACCCACCGGACAAAAAGCTTATGTTTTTGCCGTGCCGGTAAGTATGCGTTTTAAAACCGGTTTGAAATCAGCCATCGATTTGGAAATAATGCCTGATGCTTATCATCTTTTTATACCTGTCTCATTGGCATACGAAATTGCCAGTAGCGGCAATCACGTTTTTCAGATAACCCTGACCAATTCGGAAAGAATTTTATCGCAAAATCTGTTTTTTAATACCACCTTACATTACCGGGACGGTTTTATATTAGGTTTTAATTTAAGCCGGTATTTTTAATTTTACATATTAGATTGTCTCTTTGTTAAAAAATATAGCCTTATGAAAAAAAATTATTTGATTTTGTTTGTTTTAACTTCATTGGTATTCTTTAATTGTTCAAAAGATAAAGGTCCTGTTGACGACCAACAAACCGCTGAAAATATCAGTTTTACTAATGATGTACAACCGGTTTTTGACCAATATTGCATTTCTTGTCATCCGGCTTCCGGAGATTTGGATTTAACCGCTTCACATTCTTATAACCAATTGGTCAATGTAAATGCTTCCGGCTATCAAGCCAAAAGGGTGGTGCCCGGTGACCCTGAAAATTCCGTTTTGTATAAAAAGATTGACGGATCCGGAACTTTTGGCAGTAATATGCCATTGGGCGGTAGCTTGTCAGCCGCTCAAATTTTGCTTATTAAACAATGGATTGAGGAAGGCGCTCCAAACAATTAATAGCGGTATGAGGAATACTGTAAATTTTTTTTAAATCAGGAATTTAACGTTTTTGACGATCTTAAAAAACAGTCTATTTAAACGCGTAGGCGTTGGCCTACCTTAAAAATTGCTTTTATAGGCAAGTATTTCATATTCAATTCTTTAACAAACATCTTTAAAAAAATTAACATTTAAAGATTTAATTATCAATGTTTTATTATTTTTAATAAAATGTTGATAACTTTTTACAGGTTTGTTCAAACCGAACAAGCAATGAATTAAATTTGTTTGGTTTGTTATCATCCGAATTTTTAATCTATAAACAACTCAAAATTTATGAAGACGATCAATGTAATAAAAAGAGACGGTACATCTGCACCTTTGGATTTGAAGATGATTCACGATATGGTTGAATGGGCTTGTAACGGCTATCAAAACGTATCGGTTTCTGATATTGAAATTAACTCAAAAATTCAATTTTATGACGGTATAACCACTTCCGAGATTCAAAAAATTATGATCAAGTCGGCAGCCGATTTGATTTCGGAAGAAAATCCCGATTATCAATATGTTGCCGCCCGCTTGTTACTAAGTGATTTATACAAGAAAGTCTTCAAACAAGATAAACCTATTCCATTTGAGTTTTTTGTACGTAACAATGTTTATCGCGGTGTTTACGATAAATCCATATTGGAAGCTTATTCGCAAAGCGAATTGGTCTATTTCGGTAAAAAATTACGGCATGACAGAGATAATCTGTTTACTTATGCCGGCCTGCGTCAAATGGTCGATAAATATTTGTTACAAGACCGTAATACTTTTGAACTTTATGAGACACCGCAAGAAGCTTTTATGCTGATAGCCATGTTTATGTTTAAAAATTATAAAGGTCAAAAGCGGAAAAAATATGTACTGGATTTATACGAAGCGGTTTCAACCTTTAAAATCAGCTTACCGACGCCTATTATGTCCGGTGTACGAACCCCTTTACGTCAGTTTAGTTCATGTTGTTTGATTGATGTCGGTGATTCGCTCGAGTCTATCTTGCAGTCCAATACGGCTGTCGGTTATTATATTGCCAGTAGGGCCGGGATAGGACTGAATTTCGGACGTATCCGCGGTTTGGGGGCTAATATTCGTAATGGTGAGGTGATACATACCGGATTGGTCCCTTTCTTAAAAATATTCGAAGCAACGACCAAAGGATTTACACAAAATGCTATCAGAGGCGGTAGTTCCACTTCTACTTTGCCTTTTTTTCATTGGGAAATCGAAACTTTTATCCAATTGAAAAACAATAAAGGAAATGATGAAAACCGTGTGCGCCGGATGGATTATTCCGTGGCAGTCAATAAATTGTTCAGGGAACGTGTAAAGAAAAATGAAGATATTACCTTGTTTTCATCCGAAGAAGTGCGGGATTTATACGATGCTTTTTATGGCAGCGATTATGAAAAATTTAAAATGTTGTATGAAATGTATGAAGCCAATAAACGCATTAGAAAGAAAAAAATCAATGCACGACAGTTTTATCTCGATTTACTCAAAGAACGTTATGAAACCGGTAGAATTTATATATTGAATGCAGACAGAGTTAACGAACACAGTTCGTTTAAAGACCATATATATATGTCCAATCTGTGTCAGGAAATTACTTTACCGACGGCTCCCATTACAGACGTCAACAAAACCGATGGCGAAATAGCCATGTGTATTTTGAGTAATATCAACCTCGGAAAAATAGAAAGTATCGAGGAATTAGACCATTTAACCGAGCTTTTGGTACGTTTCTTAGACGAATTGATTGACTATCAAGATTATCCTGTGGTTTCAGCTGAAAAATCCACCAAAGCGCGACGTAGTTTGGGAATTGGCGTGTCCGATGTATTTCATTTCTTAGCTAAAAATAATCTACGTTATGATTCCGGTGAAGGTAGAAAAACTATTCACCGGTATATGGAACGTTTCCAATACGGTTTAATCAAAGCTTCCAATCAACTGGCCAAAGAAAAAGGGGCTTGCGAATTGTTTGACCGTACCAAATATGCCGATGGCATTATGCCGGTCGATACGTATGCCGAAGCGGTTGATGAAATAGCAGCAAACGATTTGGAAATGGATTGGGATAGCCTTAGGGAAGCGGTTAAAAAATACGGATTGCGTAATTCGGCATTGAGTGCCATTCCGCCGGCAGCAAGTAGTAGCGTGGTTTCCAATTCAACACCGGGTATTGACCCTGTTCGTAAATTGTTGATAGCCAAAATGAGTAAATACGGTGCCCTTAAACAATTAGTCCCCGGATTTGGCGAATATGAAGAAAACTATACTTTGGCTTGGGATATTGACAATGAAGAATATTTGAAATTCGTAGCCATTTTTCAAAAATTCATCGATCAAAGTATCAGTACCAACCAATATTACGATATCTCCAAATATAAAAATAACAAAGTGCCTGTTCGTGATTTAATTCGCCATGACGGTATAGCCTACAAATACGGCTTAAAAACTTTGTATTATATGAATGTTAACGATAATTCCGGCAAAGAATTGAAAAAAATTAAAATAGTAGCCGGCGAACAACAAACACCGGTATTTAACTTTTCAAAGTTGGAATTGGACATCGATGACTATGATAGTTGTGAAGGCGGTGGTTGTTCGGTTTAAACTTGTTTAATACTCGAAATATAAATAAAGAGACTGTCTCAAAAGGGCAGCCTTTTTTTGTTTTTTGTAAAAAAAAAACGGGAGAATTTCTTCCCCCGTTCCTAAAGATTTTGTATCTTTAGGTATGCAAAGTTTATACCGGTAGTATCCCTTTTTGTGTGTATGACTTAGATTTCTTATATGCAAATATAATGAATTTATTGCTGTCTTTGAAGGCTTGCAATAACGGAATGAAGGCGAAGGCGTAGCCGAAGCCGGAATGGAGTTTTTGCAAGCCTTCAAAATTTAATATTTTTTCTACTCTTCCCATTGGAATGATTTATCATAATTTAACTTTGGTATTTTTCTTTTATAAGCCTTTTTACTCATTGCTACGTAACCTAACAATAGTATAGTAGCATCCGGATTTGGTAAGGCTCCACGCATTCGTGTCGTCCGCTTATAGTCCCTATTGAGCCGCTCTATCCAATTAGTCGTATAAATCATACTCCGTATTCTATGGTCGTATTTTACATACGTAAAGTAATGCCGGTATCGTTCACTTTTCATCTTTTCCAATGAGGGATATTTGACACTGTGCTTGTCTATAAAATCAATCCATCTTTGCCATGATTTTTCTATGGTGTCATTTTGATCATCTACTTTAATTACTTCTTTTGGCTCCTCTGCAATAGCCGGTTTATCCTTTGGTTTTATATGACTTAATACATTCTTTTTCAAATGAAAAACACAAAACTGATGGGATACACCTGAAAAAGCACTTGCCATACTTTCTTCTATTCCGGTAAGTGCGTCACTTACCACTAAATTTATCCTTTCGACACCCCTTTCTTTTAACTCCTTAACTACTTCCTGCCAAGCCGTGGCACTTTCGGTAGGAAAATTAACAATAGACAATACTTCCCTTGTCCTATCAGGTAAAATGCCAAGTATTGTAAAATGCGCTTCTTTACTAACACTATCACCTCTGCGTGTGGATATGT
>JALVST010000149.1 GCA_027024205.1 Flavobacteriales bacterium
TCATCATTTGGCGATTCAATACGTACCAACAAGCAAAAATGCCAAGTATCCGGAGCCATTTCGTCATAATCCGCTACATTGGGAAGCATCCAAGCTATTTTAACAATGCGTTGCTCACCGGGTTGTATAACAGGTAAATCGATGATACCTATATCACCACCCGTAACAGCTCCGTTTGTGTTGTTTTGAGAACCGTTCCAAGCGGTATCCCAGTCTAAATCGGTATTGGCGCTTGCCCAGTACACATGCAACTTTTCTTGTTGGGTTGAAGCTACGTTGCCTCGATTGGTAACCCTGACATAAACATAAACAGGATCAGTTGGTGAATATTCCGGATTTTCATGTTGCGTACCACCGTCATCTTGATTACGAATCCAGATATCCTCGCTTTCCCAAAATCTTTGCGTAATGGTATTGGGTTCAACGCCGGTATCGTCCGGCGAGTCTTTAACCATTAAATCCATTTGGTTTAATGATTCGTATGCACCGGTATTTTGAGCATTGTAACGGGCTGTTCCCCATTCTATTTTATCGGCATCACCGGTGGTTTTCCATGCATAAATAACGGCATCATCATCTGCAATGACTACTTCGTTTTTGCCGTCATTGTCTATATCACCCACATAAGGTGTTTGTGCAAAAGGCTTATTGGCATCTAAACCGGGGATATGCCAACCGCCGCAAAGACTACCGTCCACATTATATGCATCTAAAAAATGTCCCGTATTGATGACGATTTCCATATCATCGTCATCATCAACATCGGCAATAACAGGCTCACCGATGGCATTATCTGAAATATCGATGTCGGTTTTATTCGCATTTTGGTCAAAAATACTGATTTTTGAGTTCGTAGCAACTAAAACTTCAGGCTTACCATCCCCATTGATATCACCCATTGACAGCCCGCTTACTTTACTAAATTGTAAATTCGTATTTACACTACTATTCCATTGTGGCGAAATAAAATCACCGTTCATACGTAAACCGTATAGGCTGTATTGAATAGGAATACATTGCTGGGGCGTTACAATCGCATCATCCACACCGATAACAAAAATTTCCATTTGATTCTGATTTGGATTATCCGGATCTATATCTCCTAAAATAACAGTTCTATCGATACAATCATTAGAAGTTGTACCATTTAATTCTTTAACAAAAACCGTTTCAAAATTAGTTCCGTTGTAATGCGTATAATATACAGCACTGTGATTGTTATGGTTTTGGTCTCTCTGAACGATAAATACAACTTCATTATAACCATCATGGTCTAAATCTCCTACTGCGGCAACTGTTTCTGCAAAACCATTGGAATTATCAATTGTATTACTATAAAGTTCTTGCGTAGTGTCACTATCATAAATATGAATGGTTTGTCCTTCGTCAAATACTACAATTTCTTTGGTGCCGTCATTATTCATGTCAGCCAAAATTGGCGATTTACGAGCATTATGTGGCAGGTCGATATAACCGGTACCCCATAACTTATCCGGTGCATCCAAATTATCATTTGGGTATGAATCAATTGTTCGAAATCCAAATAGATGATATGGAGAATAACCGGAAGCAAATACTTCGGCATGTCCGTCATTGTCTATATCGTATAAAGCCGGTTTATAATATATGGGACTATCGGTTTCTGCAAAACCCATCAGGTTGGTGGTGTTCCCGTCAAAATTAAATAATTCATGTCCTTGATAGTCATACGCTAATAATCTCCCCTGTTCGTGATTGCTAATACGCCAATCTCCCATGCCGACAAAGATTTCTTTGTTACCGTTTGCATTGATATCTAAAACTGTTGGTGATGATATTCTACCCGTGGTAAATGTATGTTGAACCGGATAACCGGATTGCACAGGTAAAATGGTCCAAGCTTTATAGCCTTGCACTTGTATCCCGTTATTATAATCATTAGGATTGGTTAATAATTGTTCTAAAGGTATCTCATTATTGGTTAAACTGACGACACTGATTTTATAATAGTAGGTATGAGCTACCAAGACATCCGTATCTTCATACATACTCGAACCGGTCAAAATTTGAGGATTAACCTTGGTATAAGTTCCGTCTATTAAATCACTTCTGTAAATATTATAACCTTTATGAGGATCTCCTACCGGATTCCACATCAATTTGATGGATGTATCGGTAGAAGTAAAATGGTATCCGCTTATTAGACGTGGCATCATTTCTAACAAATCAAACGAAAAATCTTTAGTAACGCCCATTGTATTAGTAATCTGCAAGTTTAAAGGCAGGCTGTTACTACTCATATCAACGACTTTGATACGATAAGCAGTAGTATTATCTTGTCGTTCATAAGCCGGGATATCCGGATAAGTACTCGATGCCTGTAACACCTGAATTAAGTTGGTATCGCCGGAAGTCAAAGTTGCGCTACTGATACTCTGACTTATTGAGCTATTATTGGCAACACTTACATATAAATTGTATTCTATATCCCGTCTTGTAGTTGAAAAAGATTGATGATATTCCCATTATCATCATTTACCAAACGCGGTCCTAGGTCCAATTGGACGTTGGTCATATCCAAATAAATCTCATCTCTGTGTTGGCAGCTGTTACCATTGGCGGTACCGGTAATATTGAGCCAAAATTTTAAATATCTCGGCATGTTCCCGTTACTACCGACTTGAAATTGATATCCGCTCAAAGCTTGATGGGTTCCGGGCGCAAAACTTCCGGTAACATTTACACCGGCTTGAGTGACGGTGACCAAGCCGGATAGTGCCGTATCCGGTTCCAAAACTGTCTGTACATTATCGATAGGTGTACTGCCGGAATTCATCAGATTCAATGTTAAATCAATTGTTTCGCCCGGCTCTATAGCACCGTTACCGTTAGTATCGTTAAAAGCGGAATTGATAACATATAAATGTGCCTGCGGTAAATGAACATATGTGGTAGCCGTAGCTGGGATATAATTTTTTGCCGTAGCCGTTACGGTCAAATCTCCTTCGGTATCCGGTTGCAGATAAAAGGTTGCAGAAGTGGTATGCGCCGGAATGTCTTGACTGCCGTAAACATCAATTTGTTGGGTTTGATTATTGTATTTATAAACCGTTATGGTAGCCGGTTCGTCCAAATCATTGATTTGTACCGTGTATGGATTGTTTGTACCATTATCTATATTAATATCTGCCGGCACCGACAAAGCAATATCTTGCGGCGCATCTGTCCAGACTTGCATGCTGGGGTCACCGAATAATTCATATGTATTTCTTGCGTTAACACTAGGAGAAGCATAAATATTCATAGCAGATAATCCCAAACTTGAATTTCCGGGACCATATACTTTATTAAAAAATGCAATGGGTATATCATCGCCATCACTTGTTAATGTATTAGCAGGATTGGCTAAAATAGCCACACCGCCTCCATTCGGATTGTTGATATAGTGTTCGGCAAAGCAGTCTTTATTAAACTGTCCGGGTTCGCAACCGATGGTTAGCATAATTTGCGGATAGGTATTGTGCAGGTTATCGGCATCTTGATTGTTAAAAGTTTGTCCTTTTCTTACCGATGACGTCCCAATTGCATACGGATTGGCATGGTCAGCATGATATACAAAATGAAAGGCTTGTCCGTTCTGCCCATCATTTAAGGCAGTGGTAAAATGTTCTTTATTGAGCTCTTCTCCAACACACCCATTTGGAAAAAAAATTGTATTCAATGAATGGGTAGTATAATCATCTAATAACATCCATTTGTTTTTGCCGTTTAAGATAGGGTGTCTATAAAATTGTGCAGCTACGCTCATTATATGTGTACTATAATGTGTTGAGTCAATATACCACTGATAAGCACCGGTTAATAATATATGATTGATATAATCTCTATCACTCACATTTTGTAATTTTTCATACATTGTGATTTTTTGTATCATATTAATAACTTCTTGTGGCGTATTAACCGGTAAGCGTCCGATGATATTATCTATATTATGAAAAGAATAAGATGTTGTTGTACCTATATTCCAATTCTCTATTAAATCATTATAGTATCTATCGGTTGGGATTCTGTTATATGAGGTAAAACGTACAGGCACAATATCAGTATCGCCTCCGATTAATATATTTACGGTATTCCAAGATTGTTTGACATCCATTAAATAATTCCGGATTTGTTCGGGATGATCCACTCCGGGGTATCGATTATAAATATCTTCTACGGTGGCAATGACCGTCGGTATCCCCCGTTGGGTTTTATAACTTGCCAATGGTATAAAATAAGGTTTTAGAGCATTATTGGTAATGATGATATAGTCTGGTCGGTCGCCGATGTTGTCGGGTTGCCAATGCAAGACTTGTTTACTGCAAGCCCCTACTACGGATGGATTATTGGTTGGTTGCCGCATATCTTGTAAGCTTTGCGGGTTTGCCACCATATCTTTAACAAAATCTTGTGTGATATTTTGGATTCGCCGGCTGATATGTCCGGTAGGCGTATAACTGCCGTTGGTATATTGAATGCTAAAATCCACTTGCCGGTATAGGGCTAATTCCCGATCATCCGGAATATACCGGAACGGACAAACCGCCACACTGACCACATGTTGGTCAAAAATATACCGGTCGGCGATGATTTTGGCGTTTTGAGCTGGATAAGGCATATGACTGTTATATACCGCCGGATTAGGCGCCACCGTATCACAAATATGCCCTACGGGACAAGGCGGTTGTACCGGTGCAATATAATAACTGCCGTTAAAAGTATATAAATCCGAAGGATTGACTTGCAAACCGGTTACTTGACTGCCGGCGGGTAAAACAAAATTTTGAATAAAAACAGGAAGTTTGGGAGCGGCAACACTGTCTAATGCCGTTACAGTTACCTTAATGGGGGGAGGTAATCACTTGAATATCAGTATATTGCGAAACGCTGTTAAAAGCGTAGTCTTGAGCTTGGGTTTGCAGACTGCCGGATACTTGCGCAAAGCTACCGAAGTAAGCAAACAATACGATTAGTAAAAATATTTTTTTCATAATACATTATTTTTGAATGAGTAATTTTTGCGTATAAACTTGTCCGTTGGTTTGGACTTGAATCAAATAAATACCGTTGGTTAAACGGCTAACATCTATCGGCTTATAGGTTTGTAAAGCCGTAAAGGGTATGAGTTCTTTGCCTTGTAAATCCGTTATACGATATTGTACCGGATAGGGATTTGTATTTTCTTTTAGGTTTATAAAAACTTGGTTTTTAGTGGGATTAGGGCTGATACTATATATTTCTTTTGATGTTTCATCAATACTACTTCCGGAAAAATAGTTTTGTCCGGTGGTGTTTTTATAGATAATGCCAGTTGTATTATCAATATCAAATCCAACTAAATATCCAACATTATTGTAAAATGTAATAGCATGTAATTCTCTACGATTATATGTTTCAGCAACTTCTATTTGATTAATATAATCGGTATTGGGGTCATTGTTTAGCGAATATTTAACAATACGTCCCGAATCATTCGATGTGCTAACCATACAAACATATCCTACAATCCATATCTGGTTCATATCAGTAGCATAAATATCATAAGGACAAGGTACATCTGTATCATAAGATGGAGATGTGATTGAGATAAAACTATTTCCTCCATCAGAGGTTTTAAAAAACTGAGACTCTTCTAAAAACACACCTTCTTGTGCATTTAACATATGTATTGCCACATAATCAGATGAAATATTAGGAAGTTCATTCCATTGATTGTTTGCGTTACTTTTTTTATAGATTTTACCATAGGCAGTGTCACTTACGGCATAACCTAAAGTATCGCTAATCATTTGTATGTCTTTAATATGATGCCAACCTCCAGTATGTTCAGTCGTCCAAGATAATCCGCCGTCAGTGGTTTTAAGAATTAGTTCATCAAAGCCACCAATATATACAGTGTCGGCTGAAATACAACTAATAGCTGTAAAATAAGTATTATAACCGGTATTTAAACTTTGCCATGTTTGTCCGGCGTCTGTCGTTTTAAGTACGACGCCGTTATCGCCTACGGCGTAGCCGGTTTGAGAATCGGCAAATTTGACGCGGTTTAAATGTTCAGTGGTTGGACATGATATGGTATTCCATTGCGTCCCACCATTTGTTGTTCGTAAGATAGTGCCGAAATTTCCTACTACCACAACGGTATCTTCACTGATACAAAAGACATCATTGAGATAGTTAGTGGTCCCGGAATTTTGCTGAATCCATTGGGCATATATAGCACTAAGCCAGCCCAAGGTCATCAGTAGAAAAAAGATTTTTTTCATGAGTCATAAATTTTGAGTTTTAAAAAATTAATAAATATTACCGGAATTGTCCGGTTTTAAAGTTCATACACTAAGCGGTTTTGCTTAATGTTAGAGGGTCAAATCGGACACTGAGTGTCCCGATGCTAATCGGGATGTACCGAAGTGTCAGATTTTCGATTTTAGATTCGGTCGCCGAGTGATACACCCTACTTTTGTCGGGGGGTTGTATCGAGGCGCAGATTTGTAATTTGAAGTTAAGTTTCCGGTTTCATATCATTGGTTTTAAGTTGTTTATCTTATGTGTTTAATATTGCCAATAATGCGAAATAAAATAAATTATATGTAAAGCTAATAAAAAAATTAAGGTTTTTCATGTAATTTGTTAGAAAATTTGATTTTCATTTAATTATTTACAAAAAAGTTTTATATTTCCAAACGGAATTGGAAGTAGTACGGCAACTCATCAAAACCGAAATGGAAAATGTCGTTGAATTACCGGTGTCGTTGATTGTAGATATCGGTGTTGGGGATAATTGGTATGAAGCGCATTAGTTGAAAGTTGAAAGTTAAATGTTGAAAGTTTTTTAGTTTTTCTGTTATTTCGACAGAGCTTTACTGACGCAGGAAGTAAAGCGACGAGAAATCATAATGTAAGAAAGATACCTCGTCACTCGTACCTCGTTCTGTCGGAATGACATGAAAAAAATTATTTGGCACAAAAAATAACATCAAAATGAAATTATCATTTCAAATATTATTCATTACAATATTTGCTTTTTCCTGTCAAAATAATCCGGAACAAAAAATCGCAGAATCACAAAAAACCGTTGTAACAAAGGACAGTTTCAACTACTTGCCTGTTTCCACAACAGGTCAAGTGGTCAGGCATCATTATTACACTTTGTCTTACAACGAAGCTTATGAAAATGCCGAATGGGTAGCATACAGTTTGGGTCCTTCGCAAATCAGTCACCGTCGTATCAAACGGCCGCATTTTACAAGGGATCCGTTGGTTAAAACGCAGTCGGCATACTATAAAAATTATTACCCGAACGGCTATGAAAAAGGGCATTTGTTACCAGCTGCCGACCGGCGTTTTTCAGTAGAAGCCTTTGATGAAACTTTTTATACGTCCAATGTCAGCCCTATGAAGCACAGTTTTAATAGCGGTATATGGAACCGGCTTGAAAAACAAGTGCGTTATTGGGTCAAACGCTATGGGAAACTCTACATTGTAACCGGTGGAGTTTTACAACGGGGATTGGAACGAATTGGCAGCGAACATGTGGCTGTTCCCCGTTATTTTTACAAAATAATTTTGGATTACAAACAGCCGCATAAAGCCCGGATGATTGGCTTTTTAATTCCGCACAAAGATTTATATGAAGATTTAAAAGATTTTGCCGTACCGGTGGATAGTATCGAAAAACTGACCGGCATCGATTTTTTTCCGGCTCTTCCCGACAGTCTTGAAAACCGCCTGGAAGCGGAAAAACATCCGGAACAATGGCGGTTTGTCAGGTTTGAAGACTGGGAACGTTGAAAACAAACAAATTTTACGAAATGCTCATGCCGTTGGGAATATCTTCTTCGGGATTGACAAAGACCAATTTTCCGTCGGCATTTTCGGTCATTAAAATCATCCCTTGACTTTCTACACCACGCAGTTTGCGGGGTTTTAAATTGACCAAAACCAAGACTTTTTTACCGGTGATGTCTTCGGGTTTGTAATGTTCGGCTATGCCGGCGACAATCGTGCGTTTATCAATACCAGTATCCACTTTTAACAGCAAAAGTTTTTTGGCTTTGGGCATTTTTTCGGCTTCCAAGATAGTCGCCGTACGGATATCTGTTTTTATAAAGTCTTCATAAGTGATTTCATCTTTTTGAGGGACAACTTCCCGGTTGCCGGCTTCGTTTTGTTTTTTGGTATCCAAAAGTTTTTGCACTTGTTTGGCAACGGTTTCGTCGTCAATTTTTTCAAACAGTAATTGCGGTTCGCCCAGTTTATGTCCCGCCGGTAATAAAATATCTTTTTCCGTAACGCTGTCCCAAGTCAAATCCGCCGGGAGTTGTAACATATTTTTGAGTTTTTGAGCGGTAAAAGGCAAGAAAACTTCGCCTAAAACGGCTAATGCCGCTGCTATCTGATTGGCAACAAACATGATGTTTTTGACCCGCTCCGGGTCGGTTTTTACTTGTTTCCACGGCTCTTCATCGGCGAGATATTTGTTACCTAAACGGGCTAAATTCATATATTCCGAAAGGGCTTCTCTAAAACGATAACGCTCGATGAGATTGCCTATTTTTACGGGATACGTTTTGATTTGAGCCAAGACATTTTTATCCGTTTCATTGAGCTCGCCGGCTTGTGGCACGATACCTTGATAATATTTTTTAGTCAAAACCATAACGCGGTTGATAAAATTACCGAGGTTGCCGACCAATTCGCTGTTGTTACGGGTTTGAAAATCTTTCCATGTAAAATCATTGTCTTTGGTTTCGGGGGCATTAGCGGTTAAGACATAACGCAATACGTCTTGTTTGCCGGGAAATTCTTCCAAATATTCGTGTAACCAAACCGCCCAATTGCGGGACGTTGAAATTTTATCCCCTTCGAGATTGAGAAATTCGTTTGCCGGGACATTGTCCGGTAAGATGTATTCGCCATGAGCTTTGAGCATAGCCGGAAAGATAATCGTATGAAAAACAATATTGTCTTTGCCGATAAAATGAATTAATTTGGTTTTTTTATCTTGCCAGTAAGGTTGCCAATCCTTTCCGGATTTTTCACTCCATTCTTTGGTAGATGAAATATAACCGATAGGTGCATCAAACCAGACATATAAAACTTTGCCTTCGGCCCCTTCGACCGGAACGGGAACACCCCAGTCCAAATCACGGGTTACGGCACGCGGACGTAAACCGTCATCCAACCATGATTTGACTTGTCCCAAAACGTTAGGTTTCCAGTCGTGTTTATGGCCTTCGAGTATCCATTCGCGTAACCAGGGTTCGTATTGGTCCAGAGGCAGATACCAATGTTTGGTTTCTTTAACTACCGGCTTACTGCCCGATATGGTTGAGACGGGATTGATCAATTCCATAGGGCTCAATGACGAACCGCATTTTTCACATTGGTCACCGTAAGCGTGTTCGTAACCGCATTTGGGGCAGGTGCCAGTGACAAAACGGTCGGCTAAAAACTGTTGTTCTTGTTCGTCATATAGTTGTTGGGTCGTTTGTTCTATAAATTTACCCTCGTCATACAATTTTTTAAAAAAATCAGAAGCCGTTTGATGATGTAAGGGTAAGGATGTCCGGCTGTAATTGTCAAATTCAATACCGAAATCTTCAAAAGATTTTTTGATGATAGCATGATATTTATCGACAACTTGTTGCGGTGTCACCCCTTCTTTTTTGGCACGGATGGTAATGGGGACGCCGTGTTCGTCCGACCCGCAAATAAATATGGCATCATTGCCTTTGGCTTTTTGATAACGCGAAAAAATATCCGCAGGAATATAAACACCGGCCAAATGACCGATATGTATAGGCCCGTTGGTATAAGGTAAAGCCGCTGTAATGGTATAACGTTGTTTTTGAGACATATTCTTGATTTTGTTTTGCAAAAATACGAACAAATAAGTTAAAAGTTGAAAGTTGAAAGTTAAATGTTTCGGTTCATAGAATACTTCTTTCTTGGATGATTGTTTGTTACTTCATACTTTATGTACGTCTTTTAAATTGAAGAAATGAGGATTTTATGTACTTCAAAGATAACTAACGTATTTAATGAATGCTTTTCGTTTTATACCATAAGTTCGTCTTGAAAATTGAGGTATTGAGGATTTAAAGGTAGGTTACTGAGTGATTTTGCGACGTGATGAGCAAAATAGTATCGAAGTGACCGGGTTAATAAACTGAGGAAATGAGGATTTTTTTAAACCACATAAGGCACATAAGGACATATAAGATTTTAGATTTGCGATTTCAGATTTTATTAAGCCCAGTAGGCGCGACACTATGTTTGATTTCAGATTTGCGATTAGGTCACTGAGCTTGTAGAAGTGCGGTCGCTGAGCTTGTCGAAGTGTCAGATTTTCGATTTTTTATTGCCACTAATTCACGATTTTTTTTTTGTTTTAAACCACTCTGCTCCCTCGTGGATCTTCCGACCCCGACGGAAATTTACGACGGTATATTATTAAATTTCAGACCTATCAGGTCTTAAAGACCTAACAGGTCTCAGCCAATGCTCCCGACGGCACATTTTCCGGATATAAACGATAAAGAAAATCCATTGAGCGCCGTAGGAGCGACATTATTATAGTTGAAAGTTACACTTCGACAAGCTCAGTGACCTTAGTTGAAAGTTCGTAATGTTAAATGTTTATAACGTTTGTAGAGACGAACGGTAGTTCGTCTTTGAATAAAACAATAAAGAAAAATCATAAAACCCCGAAGGGGTGAGATGATTATAGCAAGATTTTTTTTAAACAGGGAGATTTTATTTTTTTGTAGTATTTTTACAATCCATACAGGTTAAAAAAATAATTTATTATGAAAATAGAAGTTTCAAACGGTGAAATTGTTGACAAACTGACCATTATCGAAATAAAATTGAAGCATATTAAAGATGAAACCAAACGAAAGAATTTGCAAAAAGAATATGAGGTATTAAATAAAGCCGTCGGTAAAATAATACCCAAAAATCACGAATTGTATCAAGCCTTGCTTCAAGTTAATCAAGAATTGTGGGATATTGAGGACCGGATAAGGGATTTTGAACGCCACAAAGATTTCGGTGACGAATTTATCCGGACTGCCCGGGCGGTATATTTTACCAATGATAAGCGTTCGGAAATCAAACGGAAAATCAACGAATTGACCGGGTCGGAGTTGATAGAAGAAAAATCTTATCAGAAATATGATTGATTAGTTGAAAGTTTATAAAGTTCATAATGTTCGTAACGTTGTAGGGACGCACGACCCCTGCGTCTCATATTAAAGAACGCCCCGGGCATCTGATATCATGATAAACAATAAAAACACCGTTGTGTAGAGACGAATCGCCATTCGTATCAAATGAAATAAAACAATAAAAAACACCATTGAGCGCCGTTAGGTGCGTCCTGTTGGTAGATGAAACAATAAAAAAATACCGCAGGAGACATAATTATAGATAAACCGATAAAATATTTTCGTGAGTTTAGTCAAAAGATTTGCCAAAGACACTGCCATTTACGGTATAGCTGCTGTCTTGCCCAAACTGATAAACGTTTTGTTGGTCAGGCTGCATACCGGTATTTTAAAGCCTACGGCTTATTCCGACAATACCCAGTTTTACATTTATGCCACGTATTTCAATGTGTTGTTGACTATGGGCATGGAAACGGCTTTTTTCAGGTTTTTTACCAAATATAAAGATAATTCAAAAGTTGCTCAAACGGCTTTTTCTCTGATTTTATTCAATAGTTTGTTCTTTTTGACGGTTTTTTTGGTATTTGCCGATGATCTTTCCCGGCTATTGGAAATTGACAAAACTTATTTTCAAATTTTAATTAGCATTTTAATTTTAGATACATTGGTGGTTATTCCGTATGCTTATTTGCGAGTCACCCATCGTCCTGTGAAATTTGCATTTTACCGTTTGTTTAACATTACGGTTTATGCTGTGTTGAATGTCATTTTTTTATGGTGGATACCTAAAATGATTGAAGCAGATGAATTAACAGCTAAACAAGTTATTTTATATAACGAACATCCCAAAGTCATTTATATTTTTATTGCCAATTTGATAGCCAGTTTTTTAACCTTTGTGTTGTTTTTACCTGTTTTAAAACGATTTAAGCTCGGTATTGACAAGACTTTGCTCAAAAAAATGTTGGTTTACGGGATTCCGATTATGATTGCCGGATTGGCTTATGCCACCAACGAAAATCTTGATAAGTTGTTGATAGGAAGGATGTTGGACAAAGAGACCATGGGTGTGTATGCCGCCGTTTACAAAATAGGCGTGTTGATGTCTTTATATGTAACAGCATTTCGCTTGGGAGCAGAACCGTATTTTTTCAGTCAGCACAAAGCCGCCAATGCCAAAGAACAATATGCACATATTTTACTGTGGTTTACCATTTTGGGAGCGGTTTTTATGGTGGCTGTGATGACTTTTTTGGATATTATCGTGCATCTGTTAATCGGGCAGGCAGTCTATCTCAAAGCTTTAAATATTGTGCCGGTTATTTTGACCGCATATCTGTTATTCGGAGTTTACAACAATTTATCGGTTTGGTACAAACTCACAGACCGGACGCGATATGCCATGTATTTATCGATTACCGGTGCGGTGATTACCATTGTTTTTAATATTTTGATGATTCCCAAAATCGGTTATATGGCGTCGGCATGGGCAACTTTGGCGGCTTACGGTAGTATGAGTTGGTTGTCTTATATACTCGGACGTAAATATTACCGCGTGCCCTACGAAAGTTTCAAAATTATTTTTTACATCGTTTCGTCCGCTTTAACCGGTTTTGTGATTTTTAAATATTTTTATGACAATTATCCTGTTAAAATTCTTTTATTGTTGCTATACATTATATTAATAGTAATTTTGGAACGGAAAAATATTTTAAAAATGAGAAAGACCTGATAGACCGGTATTTTGTAAATCGATAAAAAACCGGTTGGGTTTAACAAAAATTTTAACGACATAATAAAACAACATTATGAAAAAAATCGCCGTCATCATGGGAGGTTATTCTTCCGAGTATGAAATTTCATTAAAAAGCGGTCAAACGGTTATCGATCACTTACCCAAAGATAAATATGAAGTATATGCCGTGCATATCAGACCGGATAAATGGGTGGTTGTAACCGGGCAAGCGGAATATCCGGTGGATAAAAACGATTTTTCTTTTGAAAAAGACGATCAAAAAATCACTTTTGATGTTGTTTTTAACGCTATTCACGGCCATCCGGGTGAAGACGGCGCTATATTGGCTTATTTTGAAATGCTCGGTATTCCACATACATCGGCAAGTTTTGATAAAATGGCGTTGGCTTTTAACAAAAAAAACACTTTATCTGTGGTGAGGAGTTATGGTATTCCGACGGCCGAATCGGTTTTTATACATCAGCAGGATGATATTGATTTTGATGATATTATCCGTCAAACCGGTTTACCCTGTTTTGTCAAGCCCAATCGGGCGGGGTCGAGTTACGGTATCAGCAAAGTGTATCAAAAAGAGGAACTGCAAGCCGCTATTGACAAGGCTTTTAAAGAAGACAAAGAGATTATTATCGAAGCTTTTCTCGAAGGTAGGGAATTGTCTATCGGGGTGATTAAATACAAAGGGAATATAAAAGTTTTACCGATAACGGAAATTATTCCGGAAAACGATTTTTTTGACTATGAAGCCAAATACCTTGGTAAATCGCAAGAAATAACACCGGCTGATTTACCGGAAGAAATAGCGGAGCGTGTCCGACGAACAGCCGCTCGTGTTTACGAAGTCTTGGATTTAAACGGGATATCGCGAGCCGAATATATCGTGGTAAACGGCGTTCCACACTTTTTGGAAATCAATATGGTGCCGGGTTTGACGGCAGCCTCTATTTTTCCGCAACAAGCCGTAGCCGCCGGAATAAGTTTATCGGAGTTGTTTGAAAATGCTATTGAAATGGCGCGTTAAGTATTGAAAATATCGATATAATTGATATAACGTCTGATTTTTTTCTTAGGCGTTTTATGGTTTATATTAAAATATTCTTCCAGTTCCTCTTTACTGAAATTGAAAAAACTCATATAGTAATCTTCCAGGGTGTCAAAACCTTTATGTTCCAAAAAACCTTCCAAATATCTTTCCGCTTGTTTTATGCCCGTATGTTGTTCTATACCTTTTAAAATTTCATATAATTTTGAAATTTGAAATTTCATATCTTCAATGGTTCCGTTCAATTTTTTGGTAGGTAAAGGTTTGCGCCGTGTCACAAAAGCTTCAAAACTCCCGTCGGGTTTATACGAAGGCTTGTAATGTGTAAAAGCCCAAAAATAATCATTGTTTTTGGTCTTGTGTTTCAGTACGGCTATACCTTCCTTAAAACCTATAATAAAACCTCCGATGGTATCATGGATAATGTCGGGCATATCATCGTGACAAATGATTTTGGGAGGTTGCCTTATAAATTCCATTAAAGGGTAATTTAATAACTGTAAAATGTAATTGTTGGCATAATCGATATGATTGTCCAAATTAATTTTAACCGTTGCGGTTTTCCGGATATCCAAGAGTAGTTCTTTATTCATATTTTAGGTTTAACAGAGTTGTTAATTACACAAATCTACAACAAGTTTGTTAATAAACAAGCGAAAATTGTATTTTTCCTTAAAAAAAGAAAAGTTAACTTAAAAAATTAACACAAAAACCTGCAATGTTTTAACGGGTTATAAGAGTTCGTACATTTTTCCGGGAAGAGAGGAAACGATATTTTTCAATTCCATTTGGAGGAGAACCTGTGCCGTTTTTGATACGGGCATTTGCAGCAAGACGGCTATTTCGTCGAGGGATAATTTGGTTTCGGCTTGCAATAAATCGAAAATCAATTGTTCGTCGTCGGTTAAATCTACAAACAGGTTTAGTTGCGGACTGTCCGGTTTGATTTTTTCTTCTGTCCAATGCAGCATATCTATAATATCTTCTGCACGGGTAACAAGTGCCGCTTTATTGTTCTTAATCAAGTTGTTACAACCTTTGCTAAACGTATCAAAGACACGTCCCGGGATGGCTAATACATCGCGGTTGTAAGAGTTGGCAATATCGGCGGTAACCAATGCGCCGCCTTTTTCTCCGGATTCCACGACCAAAGTGGCTTCCGAGATACCGGCAATAATCCGGTTGCGTTTTAAAAAATTGTTACGGTCAACCGGGTCTGTATGCCAAAATTCGGTTATTAAACCGCCGTTATCGAGCATTTGACGGGCAATTTTTTGATGAATACTGGGGTAAATCCGTTGAAAACCGTGCCCTAAAACGCCGATGGTTGGTAAATTGTGTTTTAAAGCGTTTATATGTGCTTCGACATCTACACCGTAAGCCAATCCACTGACAATAACCGGTTTGTAAGAGGCTAAAACTTCCATAAATTCAGCAACAATGCGCTTGCCATAAGCTGTAATGTTACGTGTCCCGACAATGCTGAGCATTTTAGTGCTGTTCAAATCAATATTTCCTTGATAAAAAAATAAGATAGGTCCGTCTGGGGCATGTTGTAAGCGATACGGATATTCGTTGTCAAAAATACTGACAACTTTTATCTTATTTTGTTCGATATATTTTAACTCATCGGAAACTTTTTGCCATTCGTTAAACCTGTTTAAACTTTGTACCATCACCGAACCGATATCCTGCACATCAATATCATTTGTCTTTGCCGCTTCAAATATTTCTTTGGCGGAGCCAAAATGACGCAGCAATTTTTTAGCCGAAATATCGCCGATATTCTTCACTTTTTGCAATGCCAAATGATAATAAAGTGCCTCTGTATCCATTTACAAAAATTGTGTATTTTTAAAATCCTAAATATAAACATTTTCATCAAACCGTTTTGGTGGGATTTTTGTTAGAAAACAGATAAATTTTTTAGTTATGAAAAGAATAATCGGTAGTATTTTTTTGATTTTTTCATTGACCGTTGCGGCACAAAATCCGTATTTTGAGATCAGTAAACAGATGGAAATATACAATGATGTGCTTAAAAAATTGGCAACCAACTATATAGATGACATCAATATCGGCGATTTGATGCAAAAAAATACCAAACGCATGCTTAACGGATTGGACCGCTTTACCACTTTTTATAATGAACAGGGTATTTTGAATCAAAAAATGCGTCAGGAAGGACATTTCGGCGGATTGGGTGTACGCGTACGTTATAAAGACAGTTTAATATTGGTAATGGATGTTGTAAACGATACGCCGGCAGCCGAAAAACTCAGGGCAGGTGATGAAATTTGGGCGATTGACGGGAAAAAAGTTGTTGAACTGTCAAACAAAGTGGCTTCCAATCTTCTTAAAGGAGCCGCAGGCAGTGAAGTGGCATTGGATATTAAACGAAACGGCAAAAAAATGCATCTTAAAATCAAAAGAGCCGACATCAAACTCAATGCCGTTACGGGTACTTATCTCGACGGTGATACCGGTTATATCCGTTTTGTCAAATTCAATAAATTGGCGGCTAAGCAGGTCAAAAAAGCTTTGTTAGACCTTAAAAGTCAAGGTGCTAAAAAAATAATCATTGATGTGCGTGGCAATCCCGGTGGTTTGTTAAATGAAGTCATCAAAATTGTCAATTTCTTTATTCCGAAAGGCAAAGTCGTGGTGACGACCAAAGGACGGTTTGAAAAATTCAACAAAACATATATGACCCGTAATCCGTCTGTCGATGAAGAAATACCTTTGGTGATTTTGGTCAATAATCATTCGGCTTCGGCTTCGGAAATTTTGTCGGGGAGTTTGCAAGACTACGACCGTGCCGTTATCATTGGCGATACGACTTACGGTAAAGGTTTGGTGCAACGCACATACAAACTCAAATATGGCACCTATATGAAGCAAACCATTTCAAAATATTATATTCCGTCGGGACGGTTGATACAAAAAATAGATTATTGGCATCGTGACAAAAACGGCAAACCGACCTTAATGCGGGACAACGTAACCGAAAATGAATACAAAACTACAAATGGCAGAATCGTTCATAATTTGGGTGGTATTGTGCCGGATGTCGAATTGAAAACCGGAGTTTCCGAATCGCTTATCAAAGACTTGATTTACAAAGGTATTTTGTTTGATTTTGCTACCTGGTATTATTACAACCGCCCACGACCCGGTAAACCGGAGGATTTTAAACTGACCGATAAGGATTTTGACCGTTTTTTACAATTCATGGCTGAAAAAAAACGGTATCCGAAAAGTGATGCCGAAAAAATATTGGCCAAAGCCAGGGAAAAAGCCGAAAAAGAACATCAGGATGCAGCGGTTATCAAAATGTATGACGCTTTGGAAAAATCTTATAAATTGCAGAACATCAATCTGTTGAAAAAATATAAAGCGTATATTTTATCCGAATTATCCAAGGATTTGATTAAACGTTATTTTCAAAAAGATGGGCTGATTGAATATAATGTAAAACACGACCCGGTGATTATAAAAGCCAAAAAAATATTGAATAATCCGCAAGAGTATAACAAGATATTGGGCAAGTGAGCAACTGGAAATCGCTTTTACGAAATGTCACTTGTTTTGTTTGTCAACGGCCTCTAAAAATTGTAAGTGATATAACCTTCCTGAACGGTTGGTGCCGTATTGTCGGCATTAAAAAAACTGTCATAAGCGGCTTCAACGGCACTTTCAATTAAACATTCGGCTTTGGTTGTCGATTTTTCGGGATTATATTCGGCTTTGATAACCTTGCCGCTTTGGTCCAATTGAATATCTACCACAACTAATCCGTTCATATATTCTGGACAAGTATAGAGGGGATTGGCCATATACACATCGTGGCGGTTTTTGATAAAATACCGGATGTTACTGTTGCCGGTAAACCGGACTTCTTTTTTATCGTCTTCTTTTTTTTCCGGTTCTTGTTGTTCTCCGGTGTCAATGTTTTGATTTTGCTCACGGTTTTCGTAAAATTCTTTAAGTTCTTGTTCGTGATGTTGCCTGAACTCTTCAAAAGATTTGTCTTCTTGCAGGGCATTGGAAGCCATATCGGTTTGATATTTTTGGTTGACAAATTTTTGAATATCTGGCAATTCCGGTTTTTCTTCCGGCTTTAAGTCATTAAAGTCGAAATCATCATCGACAAATTCGACGGCGTAGGTTTCTTCTTCCGGTTCTTCTTGAAAACCTAATTTAAACAACGATAATATTATGAGCATTTCGATAAATATTGTTATCAAAAGTGCTTTTTCGGTGTGAGATAGTTTTTTGAATATAGAGTTAGATTTTTTCATGATTTAACTTGCTTATCCATTCTTCGATGCTGACAGCATCATTAACGTCAAAATTTCCGATTTTAGTGCGTCGCAGGGCTGATAAATATGCACCTGTCTGCAAAGCTTTACCGAAATCATAAGCCAGTGACCGGATATATGTGCCTTTACTGACTTTAACCCTGAATGTAACTTCGGGCAAATTTATTGATAAAATATCAAATTCCTTGATTTCTATTTCACGAGGGTCAATCACTACCGTTTCGCCTTTACGGGCGTGTTCATAAAGTTTTTTGCCGTCTTTCTTAACAGCTGAAAATACGGGTGGGTATTGCAATTGTTTTCCGGTAAAATTCCCGGCGGTTTCTTTGATCATGTCTTCTGTGATGTGTTCAATAGGAAAACGTTTGTCAACGGCTGTTTCCAAATCATAAGAAGGCGTCGTGGCACCGAGATAAAAAGAACCGGCATATTCTTTGTCCAAACCTTGATATTGTTGAATGGTTTTGGTGGCTTTACCTGTACAAATCAGTAACAAGCCGGTTGCCAATGGGTCCAGCGTACCGGCATGTCCGACCTTAAATTTTTTAAGTTTAAATTTTTTTAAAATAGCATAACGCATCTTGTTGACAACATCAAATGAAGTCCAGTTCAGCGCTTTATCTATCAGCACTACTTTGCCTTTTCTAAGATTTTCCAGTTTCGCAATTATATTGTTTTGCATGATTTGATGATTTGTGTCCGATGTTTTTTCAAGAGTTGTTATGCTTTAAAGTTTATACTGTCCGATATGAATTTTTATTACTTCACATCTTATTTCTGCTTCTGTTTTTTGAGATAAGGGACATAAAAAATACCGGACAAAAAACGATTTGATAATATAAAATGAATTTAACATTATAAATACTTAACTATTAAATGGTTTTACATCACTAATGGTTTGACAAAAAAATGTATTACCAACAGTACAACGCCGATTATGACCCGGTAATACCCGAAAATTTTAAAACCTTTTTGACTGACATAATTGATAAAACTTTTGATGGCGATCATAGCCACGATAAAAGCCACTATATTACCAATTACCAAAAGATTGATTTGATAAGATGATAAATGTAAGCCGTCTTGGTAATAATCCCACAGTTTTTTTACCGTAGCTCCGAGCATGGTAGGGACGGCAAGAAAAAAAGAAAATTCGGTAGCAGTTTTACGGTTTAATCCTTGCAGCATACCTCCTACGATGGTAGCCCCGCTACGAGATACGCCCGGTATCATGGCAATGGTTTGGTAAAATCCTATTTTCAAAGCCGTTTTGTAACTGATATTGTGTCCGGTATTTTGTCCGTACCAATCATCTATTTTAAGCAAAATTATCCCTCCTAAAATCAACATAATAGCAACGGTAAGAGGGCTTTCGAGCAGGCGGTCAATTATTTTGTTTAGTAGCAATCCTAAAAAAACCGCTGGTAGAAAGGCTATAAATAATTTTTTATAAAAATCCCAGGATTGCAGAAAACGGCGCCAGTATAAAACAACGACGGACAAAATGGCTCCCAATTGAATCACGATAGTAAACAATTTGGTAAAGTCGTCTTGAGCAATTCCCATAAAAGAGGATGTTAAAATCATGTGACCGGTTGAAGAAACCGGTAAAAATTCGGTGATCCCTTCAACAATAGCTAAAATAATGGCTTGAATTTCATTCATATATTATTCCGGTTTTCTCATGATAGCATAAATTTCTATAATAAATCCCAATAAAATCAGCATGGGCGCCAAGCGAATTCGTCTGAAATTAAAAATTTCGGGATTCCAGACATTAGGGTCATCACTACCGCCGCCGGCCATCAGGATAAAACCTAAGATGATAAATGCCAGTCCTACAAACAGGTATTTGTAATTTTCACGCCCGAATAACATCGGTTTCTGTTCGGTGTTTTGATTTTTGTTTTGTTTTGACATAATTTTTGTTTAATGATTTTAAGATTTCGTTTTACAGATTTTGAGAAAAAAAATGAACGTTTTATATCTCGTAGTGTTGTTGTTTGCAATGTTACCGGTGATTTTGAGCCGGAAGTAATTCATTGTTACATAAATTTTTAACTAATAATGCAACTGTTCCGTATTAAGGTTAAACAAACGTCTTGTAGCCAAAAATGTACTGACAAGCGTAATAAAAATACCGGTAGCAAAAAGTCCTCCGAATAAAATTACAAGTAACTTATAATCACTTAAAAAATGAAATTCCGGAAAATAATTATCCAGATAATATAATGCAATGTATAATCCGGCGGAGGCGATCAAAGCACCTGCAAACCCGAGCCAAAAAGCTTTGATTAAAAAAGGTCGTCTGATAAAGCCTCTTGTAGCCCCTACCAACTGCATGGTTTTGATAGCAAAACGTTTGTTGTAAAGCGATAACCGGATAGCACTATTAATCAAAAGAAAAACCAAAACCAAAAAGGCACTGTTGATAATTAAAATCCAGAAACTCAGCTTTTTAATATTACGGTTTAGGCCTTTGATTAATGGTTTGTAGTATTCATAATTTACTTCCGATACAAATTCGTGCTGTTCCCATATTTGTTTTATACTGTCCAATTTATGTAGATTGACATAATCGCCTTTCAAGTTTACTTCCAAATTATCTTGAAGCGGGTTATAACCTAAAAATTTTACAAAATCTTCACCGATATCTTTTTGAAGTTGTTCGGCAGCTTCTTTTTTAGAAATGAATTTTGTATGTTTGATTTGCGGGGATAATTTTATTTTTTTTTCAAATTGTTTTATCTCCGAAAGTTTGGTATGGTCTTTAAAAAAAACCGTAACGGTTATTTTTTCTTTGAATCGATTGGTTATTTTTTTTGAATTTAATAAGAAAAATCCCAGGGCACCGAGAAGAAATAAGACAATGGCTATACTTATAACCACTGAAATATTGGCACTTATGATCCTGCGTTTTTGATATTTTTCAAAAAAATCACTCACAAAAAAATTTTTGGTAAAAGTAAAAAAAATACTCAAATGTTTTGTGGTTTTATTTTTTTTTGTAATTTTGAAAAATAAAATTCATAATTATGAAAAAAATCATTTTGTCATTTATCATAATATTAACTTGGAGTGTTTCCAACGGGCAAAGAAAGTATTTTGATGAATATGAGATTAATGCGGGGTATTCTCTTTTTCAGGGAGATTATGGTGTAAGAGGAGATTTTTCATCAACCTTGGGAAACAACGGATTTTTACTAGGAGGTAAAGCTTTTTTGGTTCTTTTGGATTATACCCGTCCTAATTGTTATGGTTGTAAACATATAAAGTTTCCATTAATATTTAACGTTGGTTATACTAATTTGAATTTTGATAAGGCATATAATCAGCCGAGTCTCAATTCCGAATTACAAAAAGTCAAAGCTATCGGCGGTTCTATTTTTGAGTCGCAAGTAAGTTTCGGAATAGAATACCATGTCGGAGATTTAAATGCCATTTCGTTTAGCAGTAATGCCATTTTTGAAAAATTTGATCCTTTTGTAGGTTTGAGTTTTGGGATTACAGCACATGTAACCAACTTGGAATCAGCACTTGGAGATATCGATACCAATCCCGGTATCATTCCTACAGCTTTTCAATCCGGTTTATATAACAAGCCCGGTGTGGCGCCTACTTTCATGTTGGAAACAGGATTCAGATATAAGATAAATGACCGTATGGCAATTTCTCTAAATTCCAGATGGATGTATTATTTAAGCGATAAGGTTGACGGTTTGGTTCCTGACGCTTCAAAAGTAAATAATCTCTATAACGATTGGCAGTTTTCCCCTTCAATAGGTCTAATATTTTTGTTAAGAAACAGTGGATTTTATTAATGGTTTTTTACTATTTTTAAGATAAAAGATTATACAATTTTTTGAACCGGTTAGTGATATGCAAAACTAACCGGTTTTTTTGTATTTCATTAACACATTATCTGTAAAAAAAGTGTTTAATGTATTTTTTTTTTGGTAAAAAAAAGTTAAATTTGCGACATAAAAAATAAAAAAATAAATCGAACATGAGAACAATTAAAAACTTTTTACTGTTTGCCGTTTTTGCATTAATGGCAAGTCATGTTTTTGCGCAAGGAACTGTTAAAGGTGTTGTTGCCGAAGCAAAAACCAACGAGCCCTTACCGGGTGCTGACATTGTAGTCGTAGGAACAACCAAAGGGGTTGCTACGGACTTTGATGGAAAATTCGTTTTGGAAGTACCTGCCGGTGCTCAAAAAATTAAAATTTCTTTTGTAGGATATGAATCTGTAACAATTTCCGTTAATTTATCTAACGGACAAATTAAAGATTTAGGAACTATTGCATTGTCTCCTGCCGCTTCTTCTCTTGGTGAAGTTGTGATTGTAGGTGTTGCCGATATTGCTAAAGAAAGACAAACACCTGTTGCCGTTTCTACTTTAAAAGCAACTGAAATACAAGAACGTATCGGAACAAAAGAATTACCGCAAGTCTTAAATTATACTCCTTCGGTATATGCGACCAGACAAGGGGGTGGTTTTGGAGATTCTCGTATCAATGTTCGAGGTTTTGACCAAAGAAATACGGCTGTGATGATTAACGGTATGCCCGTTAACGATATGGAAAACGGATGGGTTTATTGGTCTAACTGGGCCGGTTTAGCCGATGTAACTTCTGCCATTCAAGTACAAAGAGGTCTCGGTTCATCCAAATTAGCTATATCATCCGTTGGTGGAACGGTCAACGTTTTGACCAATTCCGCCGATAAAAAGAAAGGAGGAGCAATTGCCGCTACGTTTGGTAATGACAACTATATGAAGTTTTCCGCTTCCTACAATACCGGTTTATTGGATAACGGTTTATCGGCTTCCGTTTTATTGAGCCGTTTTAGTGGAGACGGTTATGCCGATGCTACACAAGGACAAGGTTACACTTGGTTTTTAAGTATGGGTTATAAAGCCAGTGATAAATTGAGCTTTATGTTTACCGCTACCGGTGCCCCGCAATGGCATAATCATAGATATTATGCGCCAAAATTAAAAGATTACATCCAATATGGAGGTGAAGGCGGTGATCCCAATATTAAATATAATGGAGATTGGGGATATTATAAAGGAGAAGTTTTTACAATGAGAAGAAACTTTTATCATAAACCCATTGCTTCTTTAAACATTGATTATAAAATCAATGACAATTCTAAAATCTCCTCTGTATTATATGGCTCTTGGGGCCGTGGCGGCGGCACAGGTGATATAGGTAAAATAGGTGGAAAGAAAATTTATTACACTGACCGTAATACCGGCCAACCTTACTTTAGAGACAATAACGGTTTATATATGTTTGATGCAATTGCCGCTTGGAACTCAGGTCAAGCTCCTTACAATTATAACGGTTTAAGTGTGCCACAACGTACACCTGATAGTGACGGAATGTTTACTAACGTTTATGATCAATTGACACCTGGTATTGGTCATCGCGCTATTGAAGATGGAATATCACGAAGAGCTTCTATGAATTCACATGACTGGTATGGTATTATAGCAAATTATCATAATAATGTTAATGATAATCTTAGTTTTGATGCTGGTGTTGATGCAAGAACCTACACCGGTTATCACTATAGAGTCTTAAATGATTTGCTAGGTGCAGACAGATTTTTAGATAATACCAACATAAATCAACCTAACAGATATATTACAAAGAATAATATTGTAGAAGCCAATCCTTCTTGGAATCCTTTCATCAACATTAAAGGACAACAAAAAATTGCCTATTATAACCAAGGAAACGTGCGTTGGTTGGGTGGCTTCGGTCAAGTGGAATATAAAACCGATGTTTATTCTGCCTTTGTTCAAGGCGGTTTCTCCAATCAACAATTCCAACGGGTTGATTACTTCAATTTACCCCGTGACGTTGATGGAGACGGCAAAGATGAACCGCAAAAATCCGCATGGGTCAGTTTACCCGGTGGCAATATCAAAGGAGGCGTTAATTACAATATCAACGAGCATCACAATGTTTTTGTCAATGCCGGATATTACAGCAAACAACCTTTATTCCGTTCCATTTTCCCTCATTATACTGATAACGAAACAAACAAAGATTTGAAAAACGAAACCGTTATTGGTTTTGAAGCCGGTTACGGTTTTAAAAACGAACATTGGAAAGTCAATTTGAACCTTTACAACACTTCTTGGAAAGACCGTTTTGCACAAGCCAGTGGTATGGTCGATACCGATGGTGACGGAAACGGTGATGTACACGGAACAGCCAGATTAAATGGTATTCAAGAAATCCATAAAGGTATAGAATTGGAAACATCAGCTAAGTACGGTATTGTAAAATTGTTCGGAATGGTTTCAATCGGTAATTGGAAATACCAAAGCAATGTTTCTGCCCCTTGGGTTGATGACAATAATAACCTAATCGGGCAAGACATTACCCTTTATCTGAAAAACGTAAAAGTGGGTGATGCTGCTCAGTTTACATCTCGATTAGGTGTAAATGTCAACCCGGTTAAAGGATTATACTTTGATTTGAATCAATTCTTTGCCGATAATTTGTATGCAAGTTTTGACCCTGTTTCAATGTCTGATCCGGACAACAAAGGCGCTTTAAAATTGCCGGCATACAGTTTAACCGATGCCAGCATTTCATATAAGTTCAAAGTTAAAAATGTTGGAAAAATCACCACGAGATTTACGGTAAATAATTTGTTTGATAATCATTATATTTCAGAGTCTGAAACAAATAAATTTGCCAATCCCGGTGATACGACTTGGAATGGTGTTAATGTTAACAACCGCGTATTCTTCGGTTGGGGACGTTCTTGGAATTTCGGTGTGAAATTGAGATTCTAAATATCTGTATATAAACTTTAATAAGCCCCTGCCTTTGGTGGGGGCTTATATTTTTTTAGACAAAAACCGGTTTTAATAAAACAAAGAATTATCGTAAATTTACCGGACAAATAATGCCCAAAACCGATGAGACTACCGCTTTTTTATTTTTTTTTAATTTTTTTTGTTAGTGTATCCGCCCAACAAACCGTTCCGGCTGATTCTTTATACAAACCCGACCCGCATTATCTTGAAGACCAATTGTATTTCGGGATATCGTATATCGTGTTAAAAAATTTGCCGGGAGATATGATACAAAACGGATTTTCCAATATAGTCAAATTCGGTTTTATTAGAGATATTCCTCTCAACGAACGTCGGAATTTAGGTATAGGTTTAGGATTGGGAATGTCTTGGGAATCTTATTTCCAAAATTTGAGAGTTACGGTTGATGAACAAACCGGAGCCGTCACGTATGCAATTTTAAACAATGTCGATTACAGAAGTAATTCTTTTTCATTGAATAAAATCGATATGCCTTTTGAAATCCGGTGGCGGGGAAGTACGCCCGAAAAATACAAATTTTGGCGGCTTTATGCCGGTATAACAACTTCTTATGTGTATAAAACCAAAGCCAATTATATTACTGACAAAATCGATGTGACTTATCAAAATATCAAAATTATTCGCAATTGGCAGTATGGCGTAAATGTTTCCGCCGGATACGGCACATGGAATTTTAATTTCTATTACGGATTAAATAATTTGATAAAAAAAGGGATTCAACTCAACGGAGAAGATATGAATGTTAGAACCATGTCTTTCGGTTTTGTTTATTATTTTTTATAAAAATCATGCATTATTAAGTAGAATATAGAATGGAATCATGCCATGGCCTGCGTTTCGATATAATTTATTCCTTAGTGAAGAAGCCGTCGGAGACCTGTGATAACAAAATATTTTAACTCGTAATTTCCCTTTTAAATGGGACTTTTCACTTATTAATTTGCTCATCCTCCAATCTTGAAGATACAATTTACTGCAATGAAAAAACATCATTAAAGAACCGGAAATCTTGTGAAGTGTTTCAAAAATCCATACTTTCTCAAAAAATAACGGAAAACTATATCATAAACCTAAAAAAGCTTAAATTTGTCAATTATTTTATGGCACAATTTTTTCAAACGAAACATAACAGATGAATAAAATCCTTTATTTTATGAAGAGAAATTATAAACTAATACTAGTCATTATAGCAGTGGCTGTTTTTATCGTTGCTTTTAGAAAACATCAAATGGTTGATAACAAAGAATCTGCCATTATTACCGGTATTAACAACATTATTGAATATGCTCATTATCATCCGGCTGACGTCAATAATCATTTTTCAGAAAGAGTTTTTAACCAATTTATAGAAGATTTGGACCCTTCCAAAAGATATTTTTTACAGTCCGATATCGATGAATTATCGGTTTATAAAGATTCGATAGATAATGAAATTCGCAAAGGAAGAACGGATTTTTATAAAAAAATATATGCCATTGTAAAAAAACGGCAAGCAGAGAGTATCGAATATATAGATGAAATCCTCGAAAAAGGTTTTGATTTTGATAAAGATGAAGTTCTCAATATCGATTATAAAAAAATAAAACCTGCCAAAACCAAGGCAGAACTCAAAGAGCGTTGGCGTAAATATTTAAAGTTTAACACCTTATCCCGTCTGTATGATAAAATAAAAGACCAAGAAACAAAACAGAAAAAAGACAGTGCTTTCAAGCCTAAAAGCATCAAAGAATTGAAACAAGAAGCGCTTAAAGCGACCAAAAAATCCATAAAAACTTATATCGATGCTTTAAAGGATATGGAAGACATGGATTATTTTGCCATTTATATGAATGCCATCACCATGCAAAACGATCCGCATACCAATTATTTCAGTCCGCAAGGCAAAGAACGTTTTGATATGGATATGTCCGGTTCGTTTGAAGGGATTGGAGCCCGTTTGCAAAAAGAAGGTGATTATGTCAAAATAGTGGAAGTAATTGCCGGCGGACCGGCATGGAAAGACGGCAAGTTAAAAGTCGGGGATATCATTCAAAAAGTGGGACAAGGAGATGATGAACCGGTAGATATTATGGGTATGCGTCTCTCCAAAGTGGTAAAATTGATTAAGGGCGCCAAAGGAACGGTTGTCAAACTTATTGTTAAAAGGGTTGACGGTAGTATTGAAACTATTCCTATAACCCGTGACAGGGTTGAATTGGAAGAAACCTTTGCCAAATCATTATTGATAAAAGATAATAATCAAACATTCGGCTATATTTATTTACCCAAATTTTATATCGATTTTAAAGATAAAGACCACCGTAGTGCCGCTTCCGATATCAAAAAGGAATTGGAAAAGCTTAAAGCTGAAAATGTCGGGGGAATTGTTTTGGATTTGCGTAACAATGGTGGGGGGTCGCTTTCAACGGTTATAGATATAGCCGGATATTTTATTGACAAAGGCCCCGTCGTTCAGGTACGTGACAAAAATGATAAAGTGGAATTGTTAAAAGATGAAGACAAAAACACGGTATATAACGGTAAAGTCGTTGTTTTAATCAATGAATTATCGGCTTCGGCTTCTGAGATTTTGGCGGCTGCTCTGCAAGATTATAACCGGGCAATTATCATCGGAGGCAATTCTTACGGTAAAGGGACTGTTCAAAATCTTATCGGTTTAAACAGAGTTATGGGAGATAATTTCGGGGATTTAGGCGCTTTAAAATGGACTACCAAGAAATTTTACCGTATTAGTGGCGGATCTACACAACGAAAAGGGGTTATTCCGGATATCATCATTCCCGATACTTATATGTATTTGGAAATCCGTGAAAAAGATGAAAAAACCGCTTTACTTTGGGATCAGATTGATAAAGCCCGTCACAAAATTTATCAGATACCGTATAAATCACAAATTGTAGCGTCGGAACAACAACGTATCGATACAACAGCATTATTTCAACATATAAAAGAAAAAGCCCGCTGGATAGCCGATAAAAAAAAGGACAATGTTATTTATCTGAAATTGGATAAGTATATTGCGGATTTGAAAAAAAACGAAGTGATAAGCAAAAGGTATGACAGTTTGACTGTATTTGAATCGCATTTTAAATTTTATTCGTTGCCTGTCGATTTAAAAGATAATGTAAAAGCACAAGACACGGTTTTTAAAACCAGACGCAAAAAATGGATTGATGCCGTTAAAAAAGACCCTTATATCAGTGAGGCGGTTAAAATATTGGAAAAAGAATATAAATCCTGATTAAATATGCGTAAAACCGGATTATTTTTCGGAAGTTTTAATCCCGTGCATATCGGCCATTTGATTATTGCCAATCATATAGTTGAGCATACCGCCATTGACGAAGTTTGGTTAGTGGTTACGCCACATAATCCCCATAAAAAAAAAGTCTCGTTGCTCAATGATTTCCAACGCTTGACCATGGTGCGTTTGGCTACCGAAAATTATCCGTCTATAAAAGATTGTAATATTGAATTTGATTTACAGCAGCCCAATTATACCATTAATACCATAACGGTTTTGCAAGAAAAATTTCCGGAAAATAAATTTATACTTTTGATGGGCGAAGATAATTTGGTAACTTTTCCAAAGTGGAAAAATTACGAAGCTATTTTGAAGTATTATCAAATATATGTGTATCCGCGATTGCATCAAAAAAGTGTGCCGGCGTTTTTGTTAAGTCATCCGTCAATTGAATTTATTAAAGCACCTGTGATTGAAATTTCGGCAACGCAAATCAGAAAGGATATCAAAACGGGGAAAAATGTCCGCCCGTTGTTGCCACCGGAAGTTTATAAATACATTGAAGAAATGCATTTTTATAAATAATTTTGTATTTTCGTAAATAAAATAGCAAGGCATGAGCTTAATAGAATTAAAAGTTGACCGTATCCAATATAGTGAGACCCAGACGGGGGCTTATGTTTTGTTTTTAAGTGAACCTGTTACGGGAAAAAAATTACCTATCGTGATAGGAGGCATGGAAGCTCATTCCATAACGATAGGACTTGAAAAAGATATCATTCCGCAACGGCCTTTAACGCATGATCTGATGAAAGCTATGATGCATTTATACGGTATAAATCTGAAAAAGGTCATTATCAATAAGTTTGATCAAGGTATTTTTTATGCCTTACTAATTACCGAAAAAGACGGTATAGAAAAAGCCATTGATTCACGTACATCTGATGCTGTAGCGCTTGCTGTCCGGTTTGATGCGCCGGTGTTTTGTGAAAGTGAAATTTTGGAAGAAGCCGGCATTTCCTTACCCGGTAGTTTTATGGGGGAACAAGAAAAAGAAAAAATGAAGCAAGATGTGGACGATGAGATTGAAAAACTTTTGGAAGAACTCGATGAATCGGAGCCGGAAAATAAATCTGATTCTATTGAAGAAGATATTCAACAAATTTTGGATGAAATATTTGATTCGTCAACCGATGATAAAAAACAAAGCCCTGAAAAGGATTTAAATGAATTGGAAAAACTCACATTAAATTTGTTTGGTAAAAAGAAAGTTAATTATTCTAAAAAAGAAATTGAAAGCATGATGCAAACGGCTATAGAAGAAGAACAATACGAACGGGCTGGAATGCTCAAACGCTTTATTGAACTTACTTACGAAAAAAAATAACGGGTTTAATACATAAAATTCAATTTGTATTTCCGTCTTCCGGTTTTTTTTGAATTTCACTTTTAAAAAATATCGTGAAAAATATGTCTCTTAACAGGGGTAGAAGCCGGGATCGTATCACAACAATAATATCAAGTAATTCCTTGTCAAGGCCTTATCTCCCCAATTTTTAAGCAGTTATTTGATAGTAAACAAAACAGTAAACAGTTATTAGTTTCCCTGAATTTAAAAAGAAAATTATGAATAGCCGCGAATTGATTTCTACTCAAAAAGACATTTCCATTGCCGAGTTAACCGGACAAATAAAAAAAGATTTGTCATTGTCAGGCATCGATGCTGCTTTTTTTGACCATATCTCTTCCGGTGATGATATATTGAAAAAACTGCAACAATTTATTCAAGATATTTTATCGTATCGTCCGGCGGATTTTGACCGGTTTATGTATCGTGTTGATGTCCCGGAAAAAGATTTTTCGGGTATAATGACGACCGATTTGGAAACATTGGTAGATAGAATTGTTTTCATGGTGTTAAAAAGAGAAATACAAAAACTGATTTTTCGAAAACAATTCGGATAATAAAAAGCCCGGATAAAACCGGGCTAAAATTTTCTTTAAAGCTCAACAATTAATTATTTTCCGAACTTGGAGACAAAACTATCGTATTTATCTCCTAAAATACCTTTCATAAACATTTGATAACCGGAACCTCTTTCTGCATCTTTTTCCACTTCTTTGATGACTTGATCCAAGGTTTTACCGGTAGTCTGGCCCTGGTTTTCAGCTAGTATAATTCTTTTTTGGATAGCACGGGCCTTGTCGATATTCAGCTTATAAATCTTATCGGCTGTTGCTTGATCCAAATTTAATGCCGACTGAATCATCTCGGTTTGTTGTTTGGCATATTCTTTTACATTAAATTTTTGAGATAATTTTTGACTATATCCGGTTAATGCAATTAGAAATATGGCAATGCTTAAAATTTTTTTCATAATTTCGTTTTTTATAAACTTTATGATGCAATTTTAAGAAAAAATTTTAACATATACAAACAAAAAAATTTTAAGAATACATTTTCTCCGCTTTTTGTTAAATAAATAAGTTGAATCTGTAATCTTTAAAATTAATTAACTTGTAAGGTTTTAGCCATTGCTACGACTAAAACTGTAAACAACCTGTTGATTATGTCAAACCCGGAAAATGTATTAAATCCCGAATATTGGGTTCAAAATTATGCGGATTATCTGTATAATTTTGCACTTTTTAAATTACCTTCCAAATAAGTAGCAGAAGATATTGTGCAAGAAACTTTTTTATCTGCTTATAAAAGTAAAGATAGTTTTAAAGGCAAAAGCTCAGAAAAAACTTGGTTGGTAAGTATTTTAAAAAGGCGAATAATTGATTATTACCGTAAAGAAGCGCAACGCCAAGAACAAAATATATCGTCATATCAATTACCTTTTTACGAATCCGGTGATTTTGTCAATCATTGGATAGAACAACGGGCTCCAAAAAATTGGGATACGGATAACCAGATTCATTACGATGAATTTCACAGGATTTTACAATATTGTTTGTCGCTTTTATCTCCTAAACACAGTTTGGTATTTATTATGAAAATATTAGATGAGTGTAGTAGTGAAGAAGTCTGTAATGAAGTGAATATCAGTAGTGCCAACTTATGGACAATTATGCACAGGGCACGTCTCCAAGTAAGAGAATGTGTGGAAAAGAAATGGTTTTAATAAAAAAAAATAAGCAAATGTCATTAAAAAAAATTCTCATAAAAATAATGGATTTTATCTTACTCGATTGTAAACAGGCAACTTTTTTGGTTACAAAAGAATTAGAAGGTAGTCTTACTTTTTGGGAGAAAATAAGGTTAAAAATGCATCTTTTAAATTGTAAGTTTTGTTACAATTTTAATGTTCAAAATGAAAAAATTGACGGGATTTTAAAGGCCACCCCTTGACGAATTAAATGAAAAATGCCGTAAAAAACATCATTTACACAAACAAAAAAAGGATGAAATAATAAAACAACTATTTGATAATCAATAAAATAATTTTATTTTATATAACATATAATAAATTTCTATACAAAACGTTTAGCTATAAGATAAAATCATTTAAATTTGAGTTATCATTAATCTATTACAAACAATTAAATTTAAAACTATGAAAAAAGTAAGTTTAACCAAGGTTGCCTTTATGGCATTTTTATTAACGGGATTTGTCTTCTTGTCTTCTTGTGGAGGCGGTGACAATGCTCAAAAACAAGAAGCGACAGAACAAGCTGAACAAACGGCTGAGAAAGCCGAGGATCAACCTGCTGATCAACCGGAAGAGAAGGCTGATGAGAAAAAAGCAGATCATTTTGCCGAAATGGATAACGACAAAGATGGCAAAGTAAGTAAAGATGAATTTGTTTCTCACGCAAAAAATGAATTTGGAGAAAAAGACAAAAACGGTGACGGCAAATTGTCAAAAGACGAATGTATGATGGCAGAAAAGTTCGACACTAACAAAGACGGTGGCGTTGACCCGGATGAATTTGCCAAAGGACATGAAGACATGTTTGCCAAAATAGATGCCGATAAAGACGGTTTTGCTTCCCAAGATGAATTTAAAGCCTTCAAAGCATCTATGAAAAAAGAAGGTAAATGCGGTGACGGCAAATGTGGCGACGGCATGAAAAAAGAAGCCAAAAAAGGAAAGTGCGGTGACGGTAAATGCGGTGATGGTAAATGTGGTAAATAATTTTATTATCCATATAATAACAACAAAAACCACCTCATTTAGCAGGTGGTTTTTTTGTTAAATTTGCATATATGAACAAACCGGAATTAAACAGAAGACATTTTATCAAAGGAATTGGGGCTACCGCTATCCTTTGGCAAATACCTTTGTGGCAAGCTTGTAAACGACCGGTTCCGGTTTTTAAAGGAATTTTACCCGGAACCCAACAAAAAATTTTACATACGGTATTAAATCATTTGTTTCCGGAAACTACAGAAAGTCCGGGTATTGAGCAGCTACATACGGAATTTCATATCAATACCTATTTAACCGATCCTCAGATTGACCCGGATGAACAAAAATATATTATAAATGGTATTACATGGTTGGATGAAACTTCCCAGGAACTGTTTAAAACAAACTTTTTATCTTTGACATATTCACAACAAATAAAAATATTGGAAAATATTTTACAAACTTCTTGGGGTGAATATTGGTTATCAAGATTGTTAACTTTGACTTTTGAGTCTTTGCTTTTAGACCCAGTATATGGTGTTAATGTAGATGAAGCCGGTTGGCATTGGTTGCATCATCAACCCGGACAACCACGGCCTCAATCTGGAATCACTTATCCGGAAATATTGAAGCGTAAAAAAGAACACCTAATAATTACCGGTTTGGATCAATTATAAATCAAAATATGGCTAAAAACGAAATATATGACGTTTGTGTGGTAGGAAGCGGTGCGGGAGCAGGGCCGGTTATTTACGAGTTGTCCAAAGCCGGATACAAGGTTATTGTTTTGGAAAAAGGGCCTTGGTTTCGCACCGAAGATTTCAGTAAAGACGAAATGGTTGCAACACGACGCAGTGTTTATACACCAAATCTTAAAGATGAACCTCAAGTCATTGAAGACCTTAATGATAAAGGTGAATGGGGAGCCAAATCCACTTTCGAAACCGGTCGCGATTTTTGGAACGGTAATTGTGTTGGCGGTTCATCCAACTTTATGAGCGGGTATTTTGCCCGTCTAAAACCCGTGGATTTCAAATTGTTATCCACTTATGGCGAAATTCCGGGTGCCAATATTGCCGATTGGCCGATTACATATGATGATTTAGAACCTTATTACGAAAAAGTGGAGAGACTGGTAGGTGTATCGGGCAAAGTGGTACCGCACAAATTTATGTCGCCGCGTTCCACTCCCGATTACCCTTATCCGCCATTGGCCGAGAATATCATTTCATCTTGGATAGATGAAGCGGCTGCTCAATTAAATATCAAAAGCATTCCGCTGGCAAGAGCCATTTTGTCCCGGAAAAAAGGCGACCGTAATGCTTGTTATTATTCCAATTATTGCGGTAGTTACGGTTGTTCGTCCGATGCCAAAGGCAGTGCACGGGTCGCTTTGATTCATGATGCACTCAAAACCGGCAATTGTGCCGTCATCCCCAATGCCAAAGTTTATCATCTGGAAACGGATGGACATAATCGCCTGAAAAAAGCATGGTTCTACGATGCCGCCGGACAAAAACAAACCGTTGAAGCCAAAATATTTGTGGTAGCGGCACAAGCGGTTGAAACATCCCGCCTGTTATTGATGAGTCGCAATAAAGAATTTCCTAACGGATTGGCAAATAATAACGGACAAGTTGGAAAAAATTTGATATTTTCCGGAGGTGGTACCGGCGGTGGTGATTTTTATTACGATGAATTGGAACCCGAATTGGCTAGTCAATTGGCCAAACCCGGCGTATTTGTCAACCGGACCATTCAAGATTTTTATGAATTGACCGATCCACGTTCCGGACAAAAAATGAAAGGCGGTACCGTCGATTTTTTGTTTGAACACGCCAATCCCGTCTCTAAAGCCATCAGAGAAAAATGGGATAATGACGGTAAGTTGCGTTGGGGAACCGGCCTCAAAAAACATTTGCACAGGTATTTTACCAATGTGCGTAAACTCAAATTTGAAATTTTTGTCGATTGGTTGCCTACTGACAATTGTTTTGTCGGCTTATCACCGAAGGTTAAGGACAAATGGGGCGACCCGGTTGCCAAAATACGCATCGGAAATCATCCGCACGATTTAAAAGTAGCCGGAATAATTGCTGAAAAATCAAAACAAATATTAGCTAAAATGGGAGCCCATAATATTTATGCTTCTATAAGTGGTGCACCGCCTAATAACTTACAAGCCGGAGGATGCCGTTTTGGTAATGACCCAAAAAAAACCGTTCTCAACAAATTTTGTCAAGCCCACGAAGTGGAAAATTTATTCGTAACAGACGGCAGTTTTATGCCGACCGGTGGCAGCGTCACTTTTACTTGGACTATTTATGCCAATAGTTTCCGTGTGGCTGATATCATTAAGGGCAAGTTGGCTTAATCTCAAATGTTTTTTATTCTTCCGGAAATATTTTAATTTTTTTTCCTTTTTACAACGATTCGGATAAAAAACAAAGAATTTTAGTCGGAAATGTTAAAATTGCATGAATTTTTATGAAATTTGAATATTATTTAATGGAATAGGCTTGTTTTTTATATTTTTGCTAACAGAATAACGCAAATCATTTTATTAACGCAAACAAAAATAAATTATGATGAATCTTAAATTATTCACTATTGTTATTGTTTTATTGGTTGCTACTTTTAACGGAATAGACAATTTTTCTAATTCGAAATCTTATCAACAAGCTGATTACAATATTGATGTAGCGCAACAAACTCCCAAAGCATTTTTTAAAACCCAATGCGGTTTTTGCCACAACAAAGAGCAGTTAATTGCACCGGATATGAACAAAATCAAAGCGGCTTACATGAAAAAGTATCCGACAAAAGAAGCTTTTGTCAAAGCCATTGCGGCTTTTGTAAAAAATCCCGATAAGAAAAATGCCATTTATAAAGAAGGTATTGAAAAATTTACCGATATGCCCAAGATGCCCTTTAAAGAAGAACAAATAAGAGCTGTAGCAGCCTATATTTATAGTCATTCGAATCTTTAAATAAGACCGGTTTATAAAGTACTGCAAAATACTAATCTTAAAATGATTAAAGTTTTACGAATTTAATCATTTTAAGATTTTTTTTTATCAAAAATTTTTAAAAAATATACACCAGTTGCTAAATCTTCTACCTGAATGTTTTGCAAAACCTTTCCTGATTTTACAACCTGATTTTGTTCGTTAATAATCCGGTATTCGATGGGCCTGAAATTGTTTTTTAAATATAAATTTGTTTCTACGGGATTGGGATATAAAATGATAGATTTTTTTTGAGCTTCATCGCTACCGCACGAACTTTCATTAAAGCCAACTACCGGCAAATCGTTAGAAGTCATCTCAATACCGGTATTGTTATTAGATGGTTTCATCAGTACAAAAGATTGATTGCCGACATATTGCCAGGAATTATTTTCATATTTCATAACACTAATTCCCGAATTGTTATTGGCATCACGAAAGGAAACATGAGGTATGCCTGTTGACGAAAAAGTCAAATCATAATCATAAATGTCGCCGGTGTCGTAAAAGAGTAATTTCCTACAGGTTGCCACGTGTTACCGTCAAAATACAGCAGGCAAGCGTTGTTATTTTGCGAGTCATCGGTAAATAAAATATAAGGAAAATTATTTACCAGATTAATTTTAATTTTAACTTTATTCCAAGCACTTCCTGTAGAAATACCGGGATTAGCGGTCTATTCCCAATTGTTATTAAGATATTGGATTACCGACATTTTATAATTGTGGTCTATATCCACATAAGCCACATAAAGTTCTCCATTGGTGTTAAGTGTTAATGACTAGTAAAAACCATTTCCTAACCCGTTACCTGTACCTCGTAAGCCGATATAAGTCCATTGTTGGGCATTGGCTATATTTTAAACATAACAAAAAAAGTGTCAAAGTAAATGTACGTGTCAAAATGATTTATTTGTATTAAATTTATATTATAATAGTATCAAATATAACAAAATAATATTAATTTTACATTTGATAATTGACATAAAAATGCAAAAACTTAAAAAAATATTTAGCTTCGTTACTTTAACGGTCGCTTTAATTATCATCATTTTATATTTATTGGGATACGGTTATATTTTCAAAGCTGCCAAAATTGTTTACGGCAACGGACATATCACGTCTTTTATTGATGATTTCCGGTTTTTTCCCACGAGAAAAATTGATAATGCCCCTGATAATATTTGGTATTGGCCCAAACACAAAAGTTACAACCAAATCAAGCCGACCCAAAGACTACTCGATGAACATAAAAAAATGAAAACCGTAGCGTTTCTCATCATCAAAAATGACAGTATTTGGAGTGAAAATTATTATGAAGGTTATCATAAAGACAGTTTGTCCAATTCGTTTTCGATGGCCAAAAGCATGACAGAAGCCTTATTGGGAAAAGCCATTAAAGACGGCTATGTGAAAATGTCAGATAAAGTCATTAAATATTTACCCGGATTAAAAGGTAAATATGCCCAGGAATTGACCGTAGCCGATCTTGCCTCGATGAGTAGCGGATCCAATTGGGTCGAAGATTATTACAATCCGTTTTATATTACCACCGAAGCCTATTTTAGCGATGATTTAGAGCGTTTGATGCTCGACAAAGTCCGTATTGACCGTAAGCCCGGACAAAAATTTAAATACCTCAGTGGCGATACTCAATTGTTAGGCATGGTTATAGCAAAAGCTACCGGTATGACTTTATCGGAATATATGTCAAAAAGTTTTTGGAAACCGATGGGTGCCCGTAAATATGCTTTGTGGACATTGGACGATAAAGCCAAGACCGAAAAAGCCTTTTGTTGTATCAATTCCAATGCCCGTGATTTTGCCCGTTTCGGTAAATTATACGAACATTTGGGGAACTGGAACGGTAAGCAAATCTTGGATACGGCTTTTATCAAAAAATCTTTATCCCCGCGTTTAACATCTTCGCCCTACTACGGTTATTCGTGGTGGTTAAGTGATTATAAAGGTAAAAAAATAGCTTATATGCGCGGCGTTTTGGGACAATACGTGATTATCATTCCCGAAGATAATTTAATTATTGTCCGCCTAGGCAAAAAACGGGATTTTACACCAAATGGCAAGCCACATTCCAATGATTTTTATACTTATGTGGACGAAACTTATGAGATGTTAAAAAGTAGCTAGTGTCAAGTCAAGCATATTATTAACATACCAAGCACTCGTTCTTTTTGCAGATAGCTGCGTTAAAAATTTTAACCATAGCTACGGCTATGCTGAAAATTTTATGCCTTGCTCTCCACAAAAATAACTTCGGCTTATGCGTCATAATACACTTGACTTGACACTGGTAGCAAGCGGAACGTAGTGACGTCCCGCTCCGACGTCCGTCGGAGGGAAACGGGATAATAACAAGTAGAAATGCACTAGCCGTGCGTCTCATATCAGACACATACATCGTGTATTTGTTAAAATGAAACAATAAAAAACTGGTTTTAAGTCTTGTAGAGGCGATACCCCGGTAGGGAAGTGTCATTAAAAAAATATTAAAACTCCGGCCGTTTTCGAATATTTATTCGAAACCTTTATCTTTATTTACTTTTTCAGTTTTTTAAGAAATACAACACAATTGAAAAAAAGAAACCGAATATCGCTCCTTGAATAAAACTGGACCAAAAACTGCCTTCAAAAATTAATAAATAAGTCATAATATTTTTATTTAATGAATTTTATCTTTATGCCGATTTCCTAAATATGTGCCTGCGCTACCGGCAAATATTGAAATATCACATGATAACGCTCATACTCTAAGAATAGAACCGGTAATTCCTCCAACTATTCTTGCTCAGATTACACCATCCCATAAGTTTTTCATTTGATGCAATATGTCCTAAACTTTCTATTTACTCTCATAGTTCATCCGGTATATAGCTGAATTATATGCTATTGCAACAAACTTATATAAAAAATTGACTTGTGTCAAGTATTTTTAGATTTTTATCGATAGTTAAATGAATGGATTTACTTGATATTTGATACTAAATCCTCTTATTCATATTCATTGATGCCATACAATAGCTCTTTCATTTTACTACCGTTGATTTCAACGGGGCGATATGCAAGGTTAAACTTTTGAATGGAAACATCAATATACGATTTCAATTTGGTATATGCCGGTGGTAAACTGCTGATACATTGGCGTTCGTTTTCGTAACTGTTTAAAATGATTTTAAATTTTTGATAGTACTGCACGCCTTGGTCTATAAACATATTGTATTCGTTTATAAACTGTAAAAGCTTATCTATTGGAAAATTCAAATTGATAAGCATACGTTGGTAAGCGATGATTTTACTACTGTCTTGTTGTAAGGTTATTTTATCGAGGTAAGTATTTAATTTCTCACGGATGCTTTCTCAATCGTCATTTTTGCGGCATTGTTTTAATGAGGTATGATACCCCACCGGTTTGGTATAAACAACGAACAAGCGTTCTATATCATCAATCATTTTTTGGTTGGTTTTCTGCAAAAAACTCGTTTCAAAATAAATGGTTTTCAAGTCATTGTTCATACGGAGTGTAAAATCCAAAATACATTGAATGTTTTTCAGTTCGGCTTCTTTTTCTTTGGGGTTGGCATTGGCATAAAACAACCCGATAAACATATCTATGGTAGCAGTGTACATATTTTGTCCCAAGAGTTGGGTAAGCTGTAAACGTTTCTTTTTATCGGTTTTTTGTTTGATCAATTCTTTAACTTTTTCAAATTCCGGATAATTGTTGAGATTGGATATTTTGTTGATTTCGTTAAAAGTAACCAATGACGAAAAATGGTGGTCCAAACTTAGAACTTTTTCATACAGCAGTTTGATTATGGACAAACCTTTGATATAGCGGATTTTTTGAATGTTGGACTGCTCTTCTTCCGCCAGACTTTCGAGTTGGTGTTGTAAGGCGTCTTTTTGTATCAACAGATTGACTTTTGCTTCCAAATCCGTAGCTTTGGCAAGGGCTTTCCGGGTTTGTTGCAGACGCTTATAAATATGTTGTTTGCGAATTTGATAGGTTTCTCTGACCCGGCGGATAGCCAGAATCATATCGTCAATACTTTGATTGACAGGGTCTTTGTCCGGCGGTGTAGCCATAAGGGTTTGTGTTGCCCATAGCAACAGGGCAAACAGATATATTTTAAGTTTCATAAGTTGGTCGGTTTTGGTTAAAAAAGCCGGTAATTCAAAACGCATTCTACGACAATCTTCTGCGTTATCAAAAATTTTTAATCCTCATTATCAACCCGATAACTGCGGTTAAGAATTTTTTTCTTGCCTTGAATATTTTTGTATAATGCGTTTTGGAACAATATCATCGACTTGAACAAATTACCGGCATTAAAAATTAAACTTATTCAAAAACAAGTTTGACACGCAACAGATAAGCATCATTGGTTTCGACAACGGGATAAATACCTTTTTTGATAAAGACTTTGCCTTTGAGCCCCAGTTGTTGTATTACATCAGGGGATAAAGGATTGTTATACGTAAAACGGTATTGCATTTTACCTTTGGTCCGTTGTTCCGAGAGCAACTTATCGGTATTTTCTTGACCGAGAGTTTGTTTGTCAAGTGTGATTAACAATTCCCGGGTTTTGGGTTGGTAGGTCAGCTGAGCGTTTTGAGTTGATTTATTTGCAACATTCATACCGCAAACATCAGTTCCAATATCACAATTTAATGTACCTTTCTTTCCAAGTGTTAAGTGTGTTTGGGCTTGAACCATAACCTGCCAACCTATTATGAGATAGGTTAGGAATATTATTTTTTTTTATCATATTTTTTTCAAAATTAATATAAAAGAGACATGCCTAACAGTGTCATAATCAAGTAGTAAATACATTTAGAACATCATGGTTTTAATTTTTTTTTTGATTGATTACGACAAAAATATGCTACAAACTAACAGTAAGCATTGATTCAAAAGTGAAATGCCGTCGTTTGTGGCGCTTTCACTTGGGCGTATGTCATTAGCTGCTAACCTAGAAGGAGGTAGGTTGGTAGGAATAATTTAATCACTTTTAGAATTATTTAGTTTTAAATACTGTATTATTTTAATAATAGCATAAAGTTCAAAAATAAAACCTATAATATATATGTATTCTGCCTTGTTAAAAATTTTTAAAATTTTTAATAAAGCTCCAACTATAACTATAATTGTACCAATTAAAAAATAAATTAAATACTTTTTCATACGTTAATATTTAAGAATTATTGTAATGCACAATAAATTGCTGCTGCTAATTTTACTCCCGGGCTTACTCCCAAGCAACCCATCCTATAAAATTGTCAGCAACTGAATCTTCAGCTTCATCCATACAATCACTAAATGGGCTACTGTTTTTATTAGAATTTACCTTAAATAATGAATTTTTTTGACTTCTTATCATAAATTACCTCATACAATAAGTTATTGTTTTTATCATATATTCCGGTTTTGGTTTTTGAAATATCTTTTGCGTAATAAACTAAAATAATAAGATTGTTTTTACTAGAATTTTTATCATTTAATAATACAACATACAATTTATCAAATTTTTTATCTTTGAATTGAAACTCAACAATTTCAAATCCATTCTTTAATTTATGTAATTTAGATGAACCTAATTTATTTTCGTTAATATTCAATGCTTTTAACCTAATTTGCGTTTTTTTTACTTTTTTTAACAAAATTGTGCGTCAAAACTTGACGCACAATTTTGTTAGTGTAAGATGAGTATGTTTTAATGTATGATGTGTGAATTATTTCTTCAACAAGTCACGGATTTCCGTCAAAAGCATTTCTTCATTAGACGGTTTCGGCGGTTCGGCCGGGGCTTCTTCTTCTTTCCTTTTCATTTTATTGTAAGCTTTTACAATAGCAAACATGACCAAACCGACAATCAGCAAATTGATAATAGTATCAATCCATTGACCGTACATAATAGCATTTTCCGGACTTACAACCTTGCCGGCTGCATCCAATTTCGCTTCGTCCAAAATGATTTTCCATTCTTTAAAACTGGTACCGCCTGTAAAATGACTGACAAAAGGCATGACAATCATACTTACAAAACCTTTAACGACCATTCCTATGGCACCGGCCATAATAACCGCTACGGCAAATTCGATTACATTGCCACCGGTTATAAATTTTTTGAATTCTTGATATAAGCTCATAATTGTTTATTTATGTTAATTTTTTTGCAAATATATAAAATATTTCCTTATATTAACAAATTTAAACAATTTTATAACTTGATTTTAATTATTCTTTTTCATTTTCTCATTTCTCTATTCTCCATTTACTCAAAAAAAACCGGTCACTTCCGATACATTCCGTGCCTTCGGCTATTGCCGGGGAGGCGGAATACACGGTGATCTGCATTAGTAAACGAAATCAAGGAGGCTGTGTGTTCCGGTGACGAAGGATCAGGAATGTATCGAAGCCATGGTCATTGAAACCCTTCCGCACTTTCCACAAAAAAATCGAAAATCTGCCCTTCGACAGGCTCAGTGACCTAATTTTAAATTTGAAATCGTTAATCTGAGATTATTAAAAAAAATATCGTATATTTGCCGTTCAGAAAAATTAATCAATAACCGGGGTCGGGAACCCCACAAAATCAAACAGTTATGCCTGTAAAAATTAGATTACAAAGACACGGAAAAAAAGGAAAACCGTTTTACTGGATTGTAGCCGCAGATTCGCGTGCCAAGAGAGACGGTAAATTTTTGGAAAAACTCGGCACTTATGATCCGACCAAAGTACCGGCAATTATCAATTTGGATGTTGATCGTGCCGTTGAATGGTTGTTTAACGGTGCTCAGCCTACCAATACGGCTCGTGCCATATTAAAATATAAAGGAGCCTTGCTTAAAAAACATTTGTTGGTCGGTGTAAAAAAAGGCGCTTTTGATGAAGAAGAAGCCGAAAAAAGATTTCAAGCTTGGCTGAAAGAAAAAGAAGCTAAAATTAAAGCACAAGAAGATGAAGTGGCTGCTCAAAAAGCCAAAGAAAAAGCCGAACGTTTGGAGAAAGAAAAGGCGATAAATCAAGCACGGATAGCCGCCCAAAAGGCTGCTAATGCCGAAATCATTGCCGAAGCTGAAAAAAATGAAGAAGCAACAGCCGGCAACGAACCCGTTGATGCCGTAGAAGAGGCTTTAAAATCGGAACAAAGTATCGAAGAAGCTGCCGGAACGGCACAACCCGGCGAAGATGAAAAAACAGAAGAATAAGTTTGTCCTTTTTTTATACAGATGAAAAAGGAAGATGCTTATTATCTGGGTAAAATCGTCAAAAAATATGGCTTAAAAGGGGAACTTTTAGCCAAAATCGATACTGATGAACCCGAAACTTATGAAGGAATGGAATCAATTTTTCTTGATATTAAAGGAAAATTGGTTCCGTTTTTTTTAAATGATGCTATCCTTCACAAAGCTACCACTCTGCGTCTCGATTTTGAAGATATCAACAACATGGAAGAGGCTGAATCACTTATCGGTAAATCCATATACTTGCCTTTAGACAGTTTACCCGAACTGACCGGTAATAAATTTTATTTTCACGAAATTCTCGGTTTTGATGCCATCGATAAAAAACTGGGTATGATAGGCAAAATACAAGCCGTAAATGATCATGCACCACAAGCTTATTTTATCATTATCGATGACAAAAACAATGAAATTCTCATTCCTGTTTCCGATCGGTTTATAGATAAAGTAGATAGGGAAAACAAAAGTATTACCTTTGATACGCCGGAAGGCTTGGTCGATATTTACCGGAACAAATGATTTTTTAATTTTATTGACAACGACCTGTCTTTTGATGTAATTTTGTAAAAAAAATCAGACCAATGAAAGCATCTTTCGATTTAAGTATTTATCCGTTACATCAGGATTTTGAAAAACCTATAAAAGATTTCATTCGGAAATTGCGTCAAAGCGGTTTCGTATTGAAAGAAAATCCGTTAAGTACACAAATTTACGGTGATTTTAACGAGATTATGCAATGGCTCACCGAACATTTGGATGACAGTTTACGTCATCAAGACCATTGTGTCGTTACCTTAAAGATATTGAAAGGAGACAGGAGTAGTTACCAACCCTTTGAAGATTAGTATTCAAGCCATCCGGTACAATCTGGTTGATACCAACTTAAATAAAAACAGATAATCTTTAATCTCGTTAAAGATATTGATTCGTTCATGTTCGGTATCAATGTCTTTTAAATTTTCTTTTTGTTCGTTTATTAAGTCTTTGATAAGCAAACGACGCAGGTTGAGTAAGACGTCCATCAGATGCCATCCTAAGGTTTCTTCTTTTGTTTTAACGTCAATGTGGTGAGCTTCCCAGTTGGCCAGATTATACTTATCTTCTTCCATCAAAATATCCGATACAATTCCGGCTTCTTCTTCTGTAAGTCCGACCATCAATTGAGAAATATCTACAGGTTGATGTTCCAAAACTTTGGGTATAATCAAATTGTAAAGTTTTTTAAATACCGGATTGCTAAACTGCATTTCATCTTCTTGCAATTGTTTGTAAATCTCATCGGCAACTATGGTTTTACGAACAAATTTTTCAAGAATGGGGTCTGAATTATCTTCGGGGATTTCTTTGACATCCCAATCTTCCACTTCTACTTCTTTATCACCGTACAACAACAAAAGTTTGATAATTTCCCGTTCCAAAACATTACGTTGACTCAAAACCGGTGTTTGCGACGGTGTTTTAACAACGGGTTTCAGACTCTCTTGATATTTTTTTCTCAAAGCGTCTTTTTCGGCACGGCGGGAAATTCCTTTTAAAACGATTGCCAATTCACGAAACAGTACTCCTTCGGAAATGTCCATTATCCGTGCCACTTCTTTGATATAAATTTCTTGTTGCACGGCATTGGGGATTTTGGCGATACTCTCAATGATATTTCTGATTAATTCGCCTTTTTTGACCGGGTCTTTCCGGGCTTCTTCTTGCAGAAGCGTTGCTTTGAAGTTGATAAAATCCTGTATATTGTCGGTCAAATACAAGATAAGTTCATCCGTACTGACTTTTTTGCTGAAACTGTCCGGATCTTCGCCGTCAGGCAGTAATAAAACCTTGACATTGAGGTCTTGTTCCAAAATCATATCGATTCCCCGCAAGGCAGCACTGATTCCGGCACGGTCGCCGTCAAATATGACGAGAATATTTTTGGTCAGGCGTTTAATCAGTTGAATTTGTTCGACCGTCAAAGCCGTTCCCGAAGAAGCTACGGTATTTTTTATGCCCGCTTGATAAAAGGCCATAACATCGGTATAACCTTCGACCAAAATACATTGATCTTCTTTAACAATCTGTTGTTTGGCTTGAAAAATTCCGTATAAAATTTTGCTTTTATGGTAGATTTCGTTTTCGGGCGAATTGATATACTTGGCGGTTTTTTTACTGCTGTCCAAAATACGGCCGCCGAATCCCAACACACGCCCACTCATACTGTGTATAGGAAACATAATCCGTCCGCTAAACCGGTCAATTAACCGGTCGTCGCGTTCGATGGTCAGTCCGGTTTTGATTAAAAATTCTTTTTTAAAACCTTTGGCGAGTGCCGCTTTGGTAAAAGCATCGCGTATATCGGGCGAAAAACCGGTTTCAAATACCTTTAAAGTTTCTTGACGGAACCCGCGCAATTTAAAATAATTCAACCCGACGGATTTGCCCGTATCCGTATCATACAATTGGCTTTTAAACCAATTTTTGGCAAATTCCAATACTAGAAACAGTGCTTCGCGTTCACTTTGCTTTTGTTTTTCTTCGGTTGTTTGTTCCGTTTCTTCTATTTCGATATGGTAACGTTTGGCCAACCAACGTAAAGCCTCCGGATAGGTCATCCGCTCGTGTTCCATCAAAAATGTGACGACGTTTCCTCCCTTGCCCGAACTGAAATCCTTCCAAATTTGCTTGGCAGGCGAAACCATAAATGACGGTGTTTTTTCGTCGTTAAAAGGGCTGTAACCTTTCAGGTTACTACCGGCCCGTTTCAAATTGACAAAATCGCCGATGACTTCTTCAACCCTGGCCGTTTCAAAAATTTTATCTATGGTTTCGCGTTTGATCATGCGTGTTTGATTAATTTATAATTTCAATTTTAATCTATAATCATGTTACCCCTTCGGGGTTCAATGGAATGTTTTTTTTATTGTTTTATCTATAATCATATCACCCCTTTGGGGTTCAACGGTATTTTCTTAATTATATATTTTTGGTGAAAAGGAAAAACCGATTTTATTGTTCAAATGCATCCCGGAGACGTTGCTGTATGTCTTTAAACTCCGCTTCGGACAATTCCGTTTTTTTTCTGAAATCTATGTCGCTCATATCGTTGAGTGGAATCAGATGCACATGAACGTGTGGCACTTCCAATCCAACGACTGCCATTCCTATTCGTTTGGCACCGGTAAAAACTTTTTCTTGTGCTTTAGCGACTTTACGGGCAAATTGCATCAAATCCAAATAGGCTTTTTCGGACATATCGAAAATTTTGTCAATCTCCTCTTTCGGAACGACCAAAATATGTCCTTTGGCATTGGGAAAAATGTCGAGAAAAGCAATATGTTTGTCGTCTTCTGCTACGATATAAGCCGGAATTTCACGATTGATGATTTTGGTAAAAATAGAACTCATAAGGCAATATGTTTTGGACAAATTTACAAATTATAAAGTTTTTTTTCGTAATTTTATATTTTAAATATCCTTTATGTTACGGAAGTTTATTATCGTTACTGTATTTATTTTTGCATTTCAAAAACTTTCCGCTCAAAAAGTTTTTGCCGTCCGGTACGAAAGTCAGGCTGATGTCAAAGTTTATGTGGTGGATTATGAAAGTCAAGCGGATTTAAAAGTTTATAAAGTCCCGTATGAAAGTCAAGCCGGCAAGAACAATGGGAAATGGTTTTTTGTCAAATACGAGAGTCAAGCGGATAAAAAAATATACTTTGTCGATTATGAAAGTCAGGCGGATTTGAAAATTTATTTTGTCAAATATGAAAGTCAGGCCGGTTGGCTGAATAAGGCTAAACAATATTTATTGTATTAACGCACCTGCCGGTCATTTTACCCGGACAATTTGTTCGTCTTTTAACAAATCTTTACCCATATAACGTTGTAAGATCCGGGCGATAGCTATCACGTCGTTTTCACAATAGGTTTTAATACGTTCCAAATCTTTTTCTTCGTAATAGACCCTGGCTACGTCCTTGCCTTCAATGTCTTGTTTAGGAGAAGGAATTTCCAAAATATGCGTTAATAATTCAAGAGATGTATAATGTTTATAATCGCCGAAACGCCACAGTTCCATCGTATCGCAAAAAGGTGTTTCCCAAGGTTTCTTACCGTGTATTGCCAGTTGTGAGGGTAGCGGAATCCGGTTGATAATCATCCGGCGGGCTATATAAGGAAAATCGAATTCTTTACCGTTGTGGGCGCAGAGTTTCAAATCTTTGCGTTGAAAATAATTGGAATTGATCAGAGTGGCAAAATCTTTTAAAAGTTGAACTTCGTTGTCGGAAGCAAAAGATTTGAGGCGGAATTCACTCCCGTCATCTTTGACAAAAAATCCGGTGGATATCACAATAATTTTTCCAAATTCCGCCCAAATACCCGCTTGTTCGTATAAATCTTCGGCAGTTGTGTCATCATTGAGACGGTATTGCACTTTTTTTTCAAATAGTCTTTTTTTGGTATGATCCAAATTGTCAAAACGGTAAATTTCGGGAACCGTTTCAATATCAAGAAATAAAAATTGTGACAGGCGGGCTTTATTGAGCATCAGTTTGGATTTTGTTATCTCAAAATTATTATATTTGACTTACATTTGCAAAAATAATTGATATGGACAATTTGACTTTTGCAATAATTGTGTTCTTTTTGGCGTTTCCGTTCGGTTTTTGGCGGGCCAAAAGTCCCTTTAAGTCGCATGAATGGATGTTGGCAATTCATGTCCCTGTGGTATTTATTATTTTATTGCGTATTTACAACAAAGTTCATTTTCATACCGGATTTTCTTGGGCATCCGTATTATACAATCTCACTACTTTTATGTTAGCACAATATTTAGCCGGAATCATTTATAAAGCTTTCAAAAAAAATGAAGCGAATAAAAGTAAATAATATTCAAAAATCTTATGGTCGTCAAAAAGTTTTAGACCATGTTTCTTTTCAAATAGGGAAAGGGGAAATTGTCGGTTTGTTGGGGCCTAACGGGGCCGGCAAGTCCACTTTGATGAAAATAATCACCGGTTATATTAAGCCCGACGGGGGAGAGGTCAAAGTTATGGATATGGATGTTTCCGGTGAACCCTTGAAAATCAAAAAACATATCGGTTATTTGCCCGAGCACAATCCGTTATACTTGGATATGTATGTGCGGGAATATTTGGCTTTTGTTGCCTCGATTTATCAAACGGATAAGAAACGGATAGAACAAGTAATTAAAGACACTGGATTGACACATGAAGCTCACAAAAAGACAGGACAACTCTCCAAAGGTTATCGCCAACGGGTCGGTTTGGCTGCCGCTTTGATTCATGATCCCGATATATTGATTTTAGACGAACCGACCACAGGTTTGGACCCTAATCAATTGGTGGAAATCCGGCAATTAATCAAAGATTTGGGACGTGACAAAACCTTGATTTTATCTTCTCACATTATGCAAGAAGTGGAACATCTGGCCGACCGTGTTTTGATTATCAATAAAGGTAAAATCATGGCTGACGAGTCTCTTAAAGCTTTACAATCCGGACAACAACAGCTTATTGAAGTGGAATTTGATGTTAAAATTGAACGTGAATTTTTAGATAAACTACCTCATATTTCCGCTGTTGAAAATATTTATGACCGGATTTGGTGTTTGGCTTTTGAAACCCGAAACGATATGCGTCCCGCTATTTTTGACTTCGCACAACAACAAGGGCTCAAAATTTTGCAAATGCGTCAAAAGAACAAAAATTTGGAACAATTGTTTAAAGAATTGACACACTACGATAGTTGAAAATTGCACATTGATAAGTTCAGTGACTGCACTTCTCTAACTTCAATAACCTGATATGAAAGTTACAAGTTCTTAGAGACGTTTTGACAAATTGTCCGAAAAGAAAATTAACAATGGATAATTGAGAATTTTTTTCTCAATAAAATTTGAAGCATATATATAGTTTGAAACAAAATCTAAATCTATAAAAAAGTAATTCCTTCCCTCTAAATCCTCATTTTCTTAGAAAATGTCAGACCATCGGACTCCGGGCCGATAATCAATTCGAAATAATAAGCTTATTCCCGCTTTTAACAATATGGTAAGGTTTTAAACTGTATTCGCCTTCTCCCGATGTCAATTGTCCTGTATGTAAGCTGTAAGTGTTATTTTCACAATCGCATTTACAGGTAAATTGATTGGGTTGCATGGTAGAACATGGTGACGGGTAATGATTCGGGTCGCTGGCTTCAAAAGCATTGTAACTGTTACCCGTGTTAAAAACAAGCACGCCTTTGATGCCGGCATTATGAACTAAAACCGAATTGTTAGCATACTGTAAAGGGGCATATTCGGGTAAATCCATATTGATCTCTATCGAAAAACTGACGTCTTCCAGATAAGGATTGTTATACTTAGTGTGTTTTTTGCATCCACTGTTTACCAATAACAAAAGAAAAATAAAGAAAATGCTATTGTTTTTCATCTCGATTGTTTTCAAGAAATGATTTGACAATCCGGTAAGCTTCTTTTTTTGCTTTTTCCAAATTATCGTTTACAATAATAACATCAAAATCTTTGGCATATTGTATTTCTTCACCCGCTTTATCTATTCTCATTTTGATTTTTTCGGCTGATTCCGTTTGACGCGATTGCAAGCGTTTTTTCAATTCGGCAATAGACGGCGGTTGTAAAAAAATAGCCAAACTGTTTGTAGGATATTGTTTTTTGATATTCAATCCGCCTTTGACATCTATGTCAAAGATGACATTTTTACCATTGTTTATCAATCGTTCCACTTCCGATTTCAGCGTACCGTAAAAATTATTTTTATAAACTTCTTCCCATTCGATAAACGCGTCATTTTTTATTTTTTGTTTAAACGCATCGGGTGAAATAAAATAATAATCTTTACCATGAGTTTCGTTCGGTCTTTTTTCTCTGGATGTTGCAGACACGGAAAATGCTAAATTCAACTCCGGTTGTTGCAACAAATGATGTACCAATGTGGTTTTGCCGCTACCGGAAGGTGCTGAAAAAATAATGAGTTTTCCTTGCTTCATATATTCAAAATTTGCTTTCAAAGATAGTGTATTTTTTATATATTCGCTTAATTGATTATCTGATGATATATAAAATAAGTATAGCTTTTTATAATCTTGAAAACTTTTTTGACACCTTTGATGACCCGGCTACGGATGATGATGCTTTTACGCCGGGGGGTATTATGCATTGGATTAGGAAACGTTTTCAAAGAAAATCCAGAAAAATAGCTTATGCAATCCGGCAGATTGGTTGGAAGGAAACGGCTATGCCACCTGTGTTAGTCGGGTTAGCGGAGGTGGAAAACAAACGGGTATTGAAAAATATCGTTAAAAATAAGTATTTGAAGCCTTTCAATTACGGTTTTATTCACTTTGAATCGGGTGACCGGCGGGGGATTGATGTGGCTCTTCTATACCGTAAAGATTTTGTAAAAATCTTGGAGACCGCTACTCATCCGGTTGTTCTTTATACCGATGAAGGAAAAACTTATAATTCCCGTGATATTTTGTATGTCAAACTGAAATTGTTTGACGAGATTTGGCATGTGTTTGTCAATCATTGGCCCAGTCGTCGTGAAGGGGTCATGGAATCCGATTTCAAACGTTATGAAGCGGCGAAGAAACTATCGGATTTGATTGATTATATTTATTATGAACAATCACAGGCTAAATTTGTTATTATGGGTGATTTTAATACCGATCCAAATGATAAACATATTGTCGAACTTGTTAAAAGAAGGCATTTGTTGCATCCGGCAGCCGGGTTATATAAACATCATAAAGGGAGTTTGATGCATCAAAACGGTTGGTATTTATTTGACCAGATTATATTTAGCGGGAATTTTGTATCCCGTAAAGGGTTTTATTTTGAAGCTTTTAAAGTTTTTAATACCGATTTTTTAAAAGTTTTGCATGGTAAGGACAAAAATAAGCCGTTCAGGACTTACGAGGGGCGGCATTATCAAGGCGGTTACAGTGATCATTTTCCCGTATATGCTTTATTAAAAAAAGAGCGGTAACCTTGTACCGCTCTTTTTTTTTGTGGTTTGATTAAAAAGATATGTAGTTTCTTAGAATAAAACCGGATCATTATGAATCGGGAACCGGTATTATTTGATGACAATTCTCTTACTTCCCGATTTATTAGCACTGTTAACTTGCAGTAAATAAACGCCTTTTTTCAAATGTCCGAACACAACATTTTTGGTAAATGTGTCGCCGGTATTGTTATATCTACGATGGAAAACTTCACGTCCCGCCATATCAATCAAACGTAAATCTATGAGTTTTCCGGCACTTAGTTGCACGTTGATTTGTCCGTTGGAAGGATTTGGCCAAACATTGAACAATTCAAACGATTGGTCGTTGATACCTAAAATTTCTTCACAGATTTCCAATGCCCACATATTGAGTGAGCCGCCGTTACCATTCACCGGGTCGGAGATTCTCAATGTCCAATCACCTTGTGCGTCTTCCCCGTTAAAGGTTGATAAGGCTTCAAAAGGTTTGACATCATCACTGATAGCGGGAGGCGTACTATTACATTCCAGATTGTTTTCGGAATTATCAAAATAAATAACTTGAATATCCTGGTAATTTCCAGGGCAAGTACCCGATTGATTCAATGTAACCTCAGTTCCTTGCGGACTAGCCAATTTTATTTCCAAATCGGAAATTTTAGTATGTGTGATGGAAACAAAAACCGTTGTTTTGCTTATAGTACTGCTTTGAGCAAAATTGATAACGGATTCTATGGGATTGGAATTGGCAGTTGAAGGAATGCTAACCGGATTGGTATTGAAATTTTGAGTACAAACAATTTGAATTGTAGAAAAACTTCTGGGGGTTGAAAAATTACCTTCTGCACAATCATTGATAGGTTTTACCCGCCAATAATAAGTAGAACCGTCATCGGAAATACCATAAGTACCTTCTTTGATTAAATATGATGTAGTATTAACCGTTTCGTCCAAAATAATATTTGAAAAATCGGGATAAACTGAAATTTGCAGTTCATATTTCTGTGCATTTGGATGTTCCGCCCATTCCAGATTAAAAGGTTTTCTCATGTTAACCGCTCCGTCGGCAGGGGCAATGAGGACTTGAGGCTCAAAAGTATCTTTTAAAACATGTAATTTCAACATTTTGATAATTTGTTGTCCGTTGTTAGTGCCGACTACTTCCAGATTATATAAACCGGCTGCAGTATTGTCCAAACCGTCTATTTGTAAAGTAAATGTACCGTTTGCAGTCATTGATGACGGCGAAAAAGTTGCAGTAGCTCCGGCAGGTAATCCGTTTAAGGAGAAAGTTGTGGCGCCGGTAGTTGAACTTGCTTTGGCATAACGCAAATTATAAGAGGTTGATGTTATAGTGTTGGTACAAATATCACGGCTGTCTCCGTCGGTTGAATTGATGGCAAACGGATTGGAAATACCCGTAACAACAATAGAAACATGTTGTTTGTTATATCTCAAATTACCTTTATGCGATACGGTTACGGTATATGTTCCCGAGGGATTGTCAACTTGAATTTTTTCAAAGTTATCAACGGTGTTATCACCGGTTGTTGCGGCTGCCGAATAATTGGCGGGATTTAATTTCCAAGGGTAATAAGTTGTGCCGTTTTTGGTGATGCGGATATCCAGGTCATTAACCAATGCGGGTGTCGGATTATCCAACAGGTCCGTGGGGGTGCCGGTCAGTACTTCTCCCGCAGGGTCTGTCCAACAGATACTTGCCATTAACGGCACTGTTCCGTCGGCGTTAACTGTGAAAGAATACGTTTCTCCTTGATGCAGGGTAATTTCCCGTATAGAGGATGAGAGACCGTTATTAACAATTGCTTCGGCAGCAGCTGCGGTATCCATTAATCCCCAACCGAAAGCATAATCCGGTCCCGGATGACTTCCGGCTTCCCGGGCGGTGTGTAGTACTAATCCTTTCAGTGTGGCCGAACGTATATAATTTCCATAAGTTTCACTAAATAATTGTTGTAATAAAATAAGACTACCCGTTACGGAAGGAGCGGCCATAGAAGTACCGCTATAAATATCGGTTGCCGAATTGGAATCGGAAATACATGAGCCGACATTAACACCTTGCGCACTGATTTCGGGTTTAATACGGCCATCATCAGTTGGTCCCCAATTACTAAAACTGCTCATAAAAACACTATTAGGCCCGGAATAATTCGATACCCTGTTGACTGCGGCTACCGTAATACCGTTTTTGTTGGTAGAGTTACCGGTCAACATGTCATAACCGCCTTTGTTAGGTCCGTTAGCAGCATGATCTCTATCGTTACCTGCGGCATCAACTATCAGGTAATAAGGGGCGTTAAACATAATTTCATCCCAATTACGGGCATCATTGGAGTATTTGCCAAACCAATAAATATCGATTAAACGTTGTCCTAAAAAATTAAATGCCCGCATACCGTAAGAGTGGTTTGAAACAAGAAGGCCTTCCGTAGCTCTGGTAGCCATTTCGGCATCATCATTATACCAATTGTGTGCCCAAGCTGTCGCTTCAAATGCCATGCCTCTGTACCGGGTTGTATTACCGGCAATCAATGTTCCGGTAACGTGTGTGGCATGCCGGTTCAAGTCGTTAGGACTGCCGAAAGTTGCTCCGTCTTTTTGAATAACATGGCCATTGAGAAAATTGTGTGTGCCTCTGACAGCATCACCGTCCCAAACGCCGACAATCATATTTTGTCCTTGTATGTTTAGTCCCAAACCGCCACCGTTATATAATTTATCCGTATTAATGGTTTTGGCGGCATAAAAATTGTCCGTTTGATAGTAAACAGGTTGTCCGTCCGGAGTTAATCTCATTAATTCAAAAGCGCGTCCGTTTTGGCTGCCTTTTATCGGCCAACCCATTTCCCGGGCTTTTTCTTCCGCTTCTTTTTTTGCCGTTGCATTCCGTTCACTCCAGATACGACTTAATTTTTGTAAATATGCACTATTTGTTTCATTTAAAACCGTTTCTTTTGCTTTGTTGTTTTGAGCAATAAGAGCGGTAGCAAATAATAAAAATGTAAATGTTATAAATCTTTTGATCATAATTTGATGTTTTTAATAACCTACAAATATACAAAAATTATACAGACATGCTGCACCGGGGACAATTTGGTTTCTGTTATTATCAGTTTAAAAATGTATTTGTTGTGTGAATTGCAAAATTTTTAAAAAGAATAAAAAAAATCATTCAAAGAAAGGTTATTTTTGTTTTTTTTCTTATCTTTACCTCCAAATTAACTTTAAAATCTAAAAAATATGAAAAAACCATTATTATTTGCTTTATTAGTCTGGTTTGCTTTTAATGCATTTTCTCAACAAACCGGACCGGGTTGGCAACTTTATCATTCGGGGTATTCAGCTGATTCCAGAGGTATCGGTGATATTGCCATATTAAATTCAACTTCCAGCGATGTAGCATGGACTATTGCATATGATGGATCCGGAAACGGCGCTAATATTTCTGAAGTTGCATATACGAATGATGGTGGTGTTACTTGGACTGCTTATGATTTATCACAAAATGCATTGCCCGGTATCTTAAATCCCGGTATAGGAACGGTTTTTCCGGTAGATGACAATACGGCTTATATTGCAGCATATAAAACCAGTTTTGGTAACGGTGGTATTTGGAAAACAACCGATGCCGGTGCTACTTGGGCCAAAGTAAGTACCAACGCCATGTATTCCAATAGTAATTCTTTCTGTAATTTGGTTTATTTCTTTGACAGCAATAACGGTTTCTGCCAAGGAGACCCGATTAACGGAGAATTTGAAATGTATTATACGACCGATGGCGGAAGCACCTGGACACCTATTGACGGTGCTAATATTGATGATCCTGAAAGTGGTGAATTCGGTTATGTTCACGGTTTCGTAGCAGCCGGTTCTACCATATGGTTTACAACCAGTCATGGCCGTTTATACCGTTCCACGGATCAAGGTCAAACTTGGACGGCCCATGCAACGCCTTTAAACGATTTCGGTGGAAATAACGGTGACAGCGGAGATGTTACTTTTAAAGATGACAATGAAGGTTGGATTATCAGAAATAACGGTGAATTATATCACACTACCGATGCCGGTGATTCTTGGACTTTGATGTCACCGACTTATGATTGGGCTGGAAATGACCCTAATAACCCCAATCCTTTCTTTGGTAATGATATCGCTTTTGTTCCGGGGACATCTAATACTATCGTTGCAACGGAAGCAGATTACAGCAAACCGGCTTATGGTTCGGCCATCAGTAATGACGGTGGTAATACTTGGAACAGAATTGTAAATTATAATGCTACCGGTTCTTGGGTCCAATTGGCAGATACAACCTTTATTCAACATACTGCTGTTGCATTTAGAGATATTAACTTCGGATTGAGCGGTGGTTTTTCTCATGCTGATGATCCAAATAACCCTAATGATTATGATGAAGGTATTTTTAAATACGTGGATTATGCCGGTATCGCCGGAGAAACAATAGCAGGACTCAGTGTCTATCCTAATCCTGCCACAGACTTTGTTAAAGTTAATACCGAAAATGCCGCCTTACAAAATATCGCTATTTTTGATGTGACCGGAAAAGAAGTTATGAACTTGAATTTATCCGATAATCATTCCAAAATCGATGTTTCCGGTTTGGACAAAGGTATTTATGTAATGAAAATAACCGATGCCGATAATAATCATCAGGCAGTTAAATTGGTTATCAGGTAAATTTTATACATTTATATTATTATATAAATTAGCCGGTCATTGACCGGCTAATTTTTTTCACGAAGATTAACAAAATAAATATCTTATTTTAATTGATAAAAAATCGTTGACTTAATAAAAAAAAATCTTACTTTTGCAAAAATCTTTAAAAGGATATGAATTATAAATTCTTTACCTATATATTTATAAGCTTGTTATTTGCAGGTTTGACCCTGTCTGCACAAACAGAACATGATCAAGAGGTACAAGCAACGCATCATTCCGGACAAGAGGAAACACAACTGGAAGGTAATGATAAACCGTATGACCCTTCTGAATTAATTCATCACCATTTGTCCGATTCGCATGATTATGCATTTGAATTACCTTTTATTCATAAAACTTTTCATTTACCGGTTATTCTTTGGACTAATAACGGTTTAACTATTTTTTCATCTGTTGAATTTCAAGGCGATGAACATGGAAAAGTGGTTGTAGAAAAAAACGGGCAAAAATTTAAACGCATTCACGATTTAATCGTTTATGCTGACAAAGTCGGTGAACATGTGGACCCTAATGAAGTTACTTTGGCGCAAAGACCCTTGGATTTTTCCATTACCAAAAATGTGGTGTCAATGCTTTTAACCTTTTTGATATTACTATTGGTACTGTATTATACCAAGAAATCTTACAACCATAAAAAAGTTCCGAAAGGGATTGCCAGTTTTATGGAACCTTTAATCGTGTTTATACGTGATATGGCCAAGGAAAATATCGGACCGAAATATGAAAAATTCGTACCGTTTTTATTGACGGTCTTTTTCTTTATATTGTTTGCCAATTTATTCGGCTTAATCCCATTTTCGCCTTTCGGTTACAATTTAACCGGAAATATTTTGGTAACTTTTGTTTTGGCGGTGATTGTATTTATTATCACCAATGTCAACGGCAACAAAAGTTATTGGACTCATATTTTATGGCCTCCGGGCGTACCGGTGATTTTAAAGCCTTTTATCGCTTTGATAGAAATATTGAGTATTTTTACCAAACCGTTTGCCTTGATGATCCGGTTGTTTGCCAATATTTTGGCGGGGCACACCATTATTTTGACATTTGTGACGTTAATTTTCGTATTTAAAAACTGGGGAGTGCCGTTTGCATCGGCATTTGCTACGGTTTTTATGTATGTCAGTGAATTGCTTGTAGCATTTTTGCAAGCTTACGTGTTTACGCTTTTATCGGCTATCTATTTCGGAATGGCTGTAAAAGAAGAAGCACATTAATTATATACTAGAAAAAAATAGCGGAAGGCTGAAAAGCCGGAAGTTTGTCGTTGAAATAAATATTAACCCTAAAAACGAGTAATTATGCCAGCATCAATTGGAGCAGGTATAGGAGCAGGTTTAGCCGCTATCGGTGCCGGAATCGGTATCGGTAAAATCGGGGCGTCTTCTTTGGAAGCTTCTGCCCGTCAACCTGAACTATACGGAAAATTATTTACTTTGATGATCGTTGCAGCTGCATTGGTCGAAGGTGTTGCCTTCTTCGCAGTAGTTGTTGCAATGGGCGCCAAGTAAAACCAAACTGAAAAGAAAACCTTTAACGGTTGGTTAAAGGTTTTCTTTTAGTTGAAAGTAGAAAGTTACACTTCGGCAAGCTCAGTAACCGAAAGTGGAAAGTACAACATTTAACTTTCAACATTCAACATTTAACTCATTTCAAATAACCAGATAACCAAATAACCAGATAAA
>JALVST010000150.1 GCA_027024205.1 Flavobacteriales bacterium
CAGACTATGACAATGAAAAGTGCCGTGCTCCTCCGCTTGATGATGCCGTTCACCTTCAAAATGATGATCGTGCGGCACCGCCAAGTGAAACAGAAAGCTTAAAGCCAGCAGTATCACTAAATTGTTTTTAAAAAAAGCTTTGTTTGGTTGCACTTTTCTTTATTTTACATCGACAAATATAAGATATTTATTGTTTCAAACAGATAAGCAATAAAATTAATTATCTTTGCTATGAACTTCAACAATAAATTTAATGATATGGAGGAACAAGAAGCCATGAAATTAGAACTTATCGAGTGGTTGTCCAAGTTGAATGATATTGATATCCTCAAATACCTTAAAGTTATCAAAGAAGCAAGGACAAGTAATAATGATTGGTGGAATGATTTGACAGAACAACAAAAAAACGGGATAGAAAAGGGATTAAAAGATATCGATGAAGGAAGGATAGTTTCACATAATGTTGTTAAGAAAAAATATGGATTATAAAATATTTTGGACAGAAGAAGCTATCAGAAACCTTGATGAAATAATTGAATATCTGCATTTTAAGTGGAGCCAACGAGAAGTTGATAACTTCAAAACAAAATTATCCAAACAAATTGACTTAATTCATCAAAACCCTTATTTATTTCCCGTCTCAACCTTTCAACCACGATTACGAAAAGCCGTTTTAAGCAAACAAACTACCATTTTTTATGAAGTGAAGGACCAAACTATTTATTTGGTTTATATTTTTGTCAACTATAAATCAACAGATAGGTTAAAATAAGATATGCTTCTGCCTCTTGTCAAAAGGTTTTATCATCATTTGATAAAGGGAATAATGAAATAGAAAGTTTTATTATTTATAACAATTTGAAAATGCTTATTTAACAAAAGTTTTTTACCACAGAGCGATGCGCTGAGCCTGCCGAAGTGTTACACAGAGTTTGCCACAGAGTTTCTCAGAGTAAAAACTCAGTGAAACTCTGTGAAATAATACTCTGTGCTACTCTGTGGTTAGGAAAAATCACCAGCTCCATAGGAGCACCTCGTTTGTAGCAATACAATTACCAAAAATTTCCATAGATCCATAGGAGCTACCTGTTATAATCCTAGCGTATAATTTAAACCATATGGTATAACGATTTGGCGTTGTTTTTCACAAACAGGACGTACCTACGGAGCTTAAATGTATTTTCAAAATTATTTACGACAAACGGTGTCGCACCAAATGGCGCTCAACAGTAGAATTTCATTGATTTGTTACAAAGATGTCGCAGCTAGGACGTTCAATGGTAGAAATCCATTGTATCTGTATAAACATTCAACATTATGAACTTTCAACATTTAACTTTCAACTTTTAACTAATAAGAGAGAGGCCAATCCGCTTCCGCCCTACATCAACACTAATCACCTTAACCTGCACTTGTTGATTGAGTTGCACCATGTCGGCGGGATTACTGACAAAACTATCAGACATTTTGGAAATATGCACCAAGCCGCTTTCCTTAATACCTATATTGACAAAACAGCCGAAATTGGTAATATTGTTCACAATGCCGGGATACACTGCCCCTTCTTTGACATCGTCTATGGTTTTTAAATTGGGACTGAATGAGAACACTGACGCCTTTTGTCGTATATCCAAACCGGGTTTTTCCAATTCTTTGACAATGTCGCGTAAAGTCGGCAAGCCGGTTTTAGCCGTAACAAATCGTTGTAAATCAACAGCTTGCAACAATTGTTTGTTACCTATTAGGTCTTTGACGGATACGCCCAATGATTTTGCCATTTGCTTGACCACCGGATATGATTCGGGATGAACGGCCGAATCGTCCAGCGGATTGTCGCCGTTTTTTATGCGTAAAAATCCTGCAGATTGTTCAAAGGCTTTTGGTCCCAAGGCTTTTACTTTTTTCAGTTCGTTGCGGTTTTGAAAAGCACCGTGTTCACTGCGATAGTCCACAATATTTTTAGCCAGCTTATCCCCTACACCGGACACATATCGCAAGAGATAACGGCTTGCCGTATTGACATTGACACCGACCAAATTTACGACACTTTCGACCACGTTGTCCAATTCCTGTTTGAGTAAAGTCTGATTGACATCGTGTTGATACTGCCCGACGCCTATGGATTTCGGGTCAATTTTGACCAATTCCGCCAACGGATCTTGCAAGCGCCGGCCAATAGAAACCGCACCCCGAACGGTTACATCTTTGTCGGGAAATTCCTCACGCGCCACTTCCGATGCCGAATAAATAGATGCGCCGGCTTCATTAACCGTAAATACCGGTATTTCCTTGCCAAAATCTATCTGCTTGACAAACTGCATCGTTTCACGATAAGCCGTTCCGTCACCTATGCCGATAGCTTCAATATCATATTTGTCAACCCAAAATTTGAGTTGTGCCATCGCTTCCACGCTTTTGTTTTGTGGCGGATGCGGAAAAATAGCGCCGTGGTGCAACAAATTACCTTGCTTGTCCAGACAAACCACTTTGCAACCCGTTCTAAACCCCGGATCAATGGCTAACACCCGCTTTTCGCCCAATGGCGGTGCCAAAAGCAGCTGACGTAAATTTTTTGAAAACACTGCAATGGCGGTAAGGTCGGCTTTTTCTTTGTAAAAATTAATAGTTTCCGTAGCAATGGACGGTGCCAACAAACGTTTGTAAGCATCGTTTATTGCTAATTCGATTTGATCTGCGGTCTCATTATTATTTTTGATAAACCGTTTTTCCAATTTATCCAATAGAAAGTCCGTATCGACTTCCAGTTTTAGTCTTATAAAACCTTCTTTTTCAGCACGCAACATCGCTAACAACCGGTGTGATGGCGTTCGTGAAAGCGGCTCTTCCCAATCGAAATAATCGCGATAGGTTTGTGCTTTGTCGTCGGTATCTTTGTCTTTAACCACTTTGGTTTTAATCAATGCCGAGCGTTTATAAACACGTCTGACAACATTACGTACCCATAAATTTTCATTCATCCATTCGGCGATGATATGACGCGCCCCTTCCAAAGCTTCTTCCGGCGTTTCTACTTGGTCATTGACGTAATTTTCGGCTTGATAATACAAATCATTCGTGCGTTGTGCCATGATGATTTTTGCCAGGGGTTCCAAGCCTTTTTGTCTTGCGATATCGGCTTTGGTTTTACGTTTCTTTTTGTAAGGTAAATATAAATCCTCTAATGCCGTTGCATCGTAGGTTTGCAGGATTTTGGCTTCCAATTCATCTGTTAAAATGCCTTGCTCTTCCAAAGCTTTGATGATGGTTTGTTGCCGTTTTAATAGTTCGTCTAATTGTTTTTGCAGTTTTTGAATTTTATAAACCGTCACTTCGTCCAAATTGCCGGTTGCTTCTTTGCGATAACGTGAAATAAACGGCACCGTTGCGCCGCCATTGAGCAAGATTAAGACGCTATCGACTTGTTTTTGTGGTATTTGTATCTTTTCCGTAATTAGTTGGGATATCGTCATACATCATTTTTTAGCGGGACAATAATACGAAAATAATAGCAAAATAATAGCATAAGCATTTCCGGTAAATTGATTTCATCAAAAAAATACTATCTTTGAAATCTCTAAAATTATTTATTTGATTGGGATATGTGATAATTTCACCCCTTCGGGGTTCATGTCGTCAAATTTCATTTCTATAAATATGCCACCCCTCCGGGGTTTTATCCGTGACAAACAGAAATTTATAGTTAAATGTTTTTAAAGTTTATAATGTTAAAAGTTTTTTGTAGAATATGAAATATAAATAATATTGAGCTTTGTCAGGAGTGTCCTGTTAGTAGTATAAAAAATCATATCAAACCATTGAACCTCGAAGGGGGGAAAGGATTGTAGCAAAAAATAACATTAATACCGTCAAAACCCCAAAGGTGAAAGGATTGTAAAAATCAGATATAAAAACGACATAAAATTTATTTTCTCAAAAAATATTATCTTTGAAATTCCCGAATTAAAATATTTGGGGATTTTGTAATATGATGAAAATACAAAAAGGCGATAAACGACTTATCCGTGCTTGGGCTTTTTATGATTGGGCTAATTCTGCGTATGCATTGGTTATCAGTTCCGCTATTTTCCCTATTTTTTACGAAAAAGTTACCAATCGGAATGGCAATGATACCTTACATTTTTTTGGAATGACTTTTAAAAATACGGAACTTTACAGTTATGCTTTGGCTTTATCGTTTTTGATTGTCGCTTTTTTGTCTCCCATACTCTCCTCTATTGCAGATTATAGCGGCAATAAGAAAAAATTTATGCAATTTTATACCTATCTAGGCGCTTTTTCCACCATGATGTTATTCTTTTTCAAAGGACCGGATACGGTTTGGTTAGGGATTACATTTAGTGTCTTGGCAAGTGTCGGTTTTTGGGGTAGTTTGGTTTTTTATAATGCTTTTTTACCGGAAATTGCCGAATATGACCAACAAGACAGAGTTAGTGCTATGGGATTTGCCTATGGTTATGTCGGGTCAGTTTTGTTGATGATTTGCAATTTGACTATGATTTTACACCCCGAATGGTATGGTATCAAAGATGCCACTTTACCGGCACGAATTTCTTTTTTAAGTGTCGGTATTTGGTGGATAATTTTTTCACAATATACATTTTATGTTCTCCCCGACAATGTTTATAATGTCAAACCACCTAAGCGTAAAGGTTATTTGTTTAAAGGTTATGCCGAACTTAAAAAGGTTTTCAATCAATTGCTGCACTATCCGGAATTAAAACGGTTTTTAGCGGCTTTTTTCTTATATAGCTTGGCGGCACAAACTATTTTTTATGTAGCGGGATTATTCGGTAGTAAAGAATTGCAATTAGATTCGGGTAAACTTATTGCAACTATTTTGGTAATACAATTGGTCGGCATTGCGGGCGCTTTGGGTTTTTCACGTATTTCAAAAATTATCGGCAATATCAAAGCCTTACAAGTGATATTATTGATTTGGGTTGGGATTACGATTAGTGCGTATTTTATGGATAAAAATAATCCCAATGTTGAAATGCAATTCTACATTTTAGGTGGTTTTGTCGGTTTGGTTATGGGCTCTATTCAAGCTTTATCTCGCTCATCGTATTCCAAAATGCTTCCGGGCGACACACACAAACACGCCACTTTTTTCAGTTTTTACGATTTTGCCGAAAAAATAGCTATTGTCTTAGGAACTTTCGCTTTCGGCGCATTGGAAGCACTAACCGGTTCTATGAAAACCGCCGTTTTGATGATGGCGGGAATCTTTTTTATCTCTATGCTGATATTGGGAAGGATTAAAAATAAAAGCGTTGACAATCAACATGATTTACAAAAATAGCGACGTTTTTAGAAAACGCCGCTACTAGTAATTTGATACTTGTTATATGTTATTTTGAAACGAAATACATTTCGTATCTACTTCAAAATCAATTTCTTAACGTATGTATTTTTACCTGATAACACTCTGACAAAATACAAACCTTTGGTATAACCGTTCAAATCAATCATCATTGTTGAGGTATTCATAGGTTTGCTATAAACCAATTTACCGGTTGTAGTATATATTTTGACCCATGCATTATCGATATTTTTTAATTTGAGTGTAAACGTTCCGGTATTGGGATTGGGATAAATACCTACGACATTGTTATATTCTGCAATAGCTGCCGGTGTACAGTTAATCATAGCTTCCCAACCTGCTTTTTGAACGGAGGAATCGGAATGAAATTTAAATGTCAAAGCCCCATCGGGGTTGGTAGCAACAACAGGTTGTAAAGCAGCAGGTACTGTTCCGTCTATACCACTAAATTTTCCAATTAAAGTTGCATTGGTATCTGTCCCGTCATACACTTCCAGGTAATCGTATTGGTTGCTCCCGACTTGTTCCACTTCAAAAGCGGTAAAATTGAATGATAGAACGTTACCCGGTGTATCAGGCAAAAATGTCATGGTTTGATTCAAATTGTTACTATACGGGTTATTAGGACCACCTTCATCAAAAAAAACGCCGGAACAAGTTGTAACGGTAGCCCCATCAATCATATTGTAAACATTACCGCCTGTTGTAAAACTCCAAACTTGACATCCGGAAGCTTGTCCGATACTATTTTCGGGTAAAACCGTCCAATAATAAGTGGTATTTGCATTCAATGTTACGGGAAAACGATTGGTTGTAACTGTGACAGGCGAATTATTCAAAGGATTTGTATCTGTTCCGAAATAGACATCATAGGATGTTACTCCGATTTGGTTATCCCATGTCAATTCGGTAGTAGAGATATAAACACCGGTAGCACTATCCGCCGGAACGGGATTTGTCGCACAATTGGGAACGCTTGTGGCGGTATAACAACTGACACTGGCTTCCCAACCGGAATATTCTACTGAGTAATCACTTACAAATCTGAAAGTCAAACCGTTTGTTCCCGACAAAAGACCGGGACTGTTATTGCCGGTAAACGGACTACCGGGAATTTCAGGGCTATTAACATCCGGTCCGTCATAAACGTGCAAAAAGTCATACCCTTGTTCAATATCAAAAGAGACAAAATCAACGATAACAAAATCAGCACCTGGAGCGGGTAAAAACGAGATGGAATAATCCTCATTACTACCGTAATTGCCGGTATCAGCACCTGAATCGTAAAAAGTTCCGGTACAAGCGGTTATCGTACCGCCGTTGTCTATAGTATAAACAGGAATAATTCCCGTATATATATTTTGTAATGATTGAGCCGTATATTGTTGGTTATTACCGGCAGTTACATCTAAAGCCAATTCAACAGGACTTCCCAATGGAGCCGAAGCATCAACGGAAGCACCTGTAAAGACGAAATCTTGAGATGCACCGGCAGTCAAACTTACATTTGAAACCGTATTGCTTCCTAATGTTAAATAATTGTTCGGATTACTATTAATACTCAAAGTGCCGTTATAAACAGCATCAGCGTGTCCGGAATTTGTAACGGTAAAGTTGATATCTCCGCTTTCACCCGGGTCAATATATCCGTTTGCATTAGCATCATTGGTAATAAAAACATTACCGATACTAATATCCGGTGCATTCAAGACGATATTAAAACTCGAATTCCATGTATAATTATTACCTCCGGCATCCGTGCCGGTTATAGTCAAATCCAATTGGGCCGCATGTTGGTCGGGGACATTATCAGCAATACTGATTTGAAAAGCATTATTTTGCATATTGTCTGCACCGGCTACAATATCACCGTATGAATGACTATTATTATTTATGGTAATGTAGGTATCATTTGTAGAAAGAACAGCCGTAACGCCGTAAGCATCATTACCACTTCCGGCACTCGCCAAATTTTGCAAATTGACATTTAAATCAATAGTTTGTCCATAATCGGGAGAAGCACTGGTAGTAAAAGTTTTTAAACTGATATATGGATTATTTGCCGGTATCACTTGCACGGTTCCGATATAAGGAATTTTGTTTTGTGCCGTAACAACCAAATCGGCATTACCGACCGTCAAATTGTTCGCATCAAAATTTAAGGTACATGTACCGCTGGCATCGGTAACGGCTGCTGCTACCAAAACATTGTTTTGTGATAAAGCAACCGTCGCATAAGGAGCTGCTGTAACACTTACAGTAGTTGTTCCCAGAATAATAGAAGACGGATTGACGGTAACATTCATCGGTTGGGGAGTACCCATAAACGACACAATGGACGGATCACCTTGTAATTGGTATATGACCCAATAATAGTCATTGAGACCGGAAGTTGAAGCTTCAACAGCTAAATTTCCGGCTTCAATCAATTGATAATTAGTAATATACCAAGTTGATAAATCATTAACTTCATTGGCTTGATCGTGGTAAACTCCGTCAAAAACACCTTCGGTAGTATCATTATATGTAGGTTGTGCCACAATATTACCTACACCGACGCCCCAATAATAATCTTCAGACCAATATGTAAATTGTGAACCGCCAATATAACCGATAACACCTGCATTGGGTTTTTTAAGAGCTTCTTCCGAAAAAGCATCGTTTTCGTCAAATTTATTGGATTGACAGCAATTACCAATCCATAAACCGTATTTATCAACGTTAGAAATATAACCGTTTAAATCATTTATGGAAAATACGGGATCTGACCATCCGTCAGG
>JALVST010000151.1 GCA_027024205.1 Flavobacteriales bacterium
TTTGAAAATAATCTTTTTATTTCTCTAATTTTAGTTATATCTTTGTTTTGTAGCATAATGTCATGTCTTATTTATTACACTATAAAGATGCTGAAAATCAAGGAAATAACCTGAGCATTATGCTACATTTTTTTATTTTTTTATCCTAAATACCCTTATTTTATTAGGTGCGAAACTTTAATTATTAAAAAAAAATTATCGGAGCAATCTTACCGGTTCTATCCATAATTATGATATTAATTTTGGAGCCGGACAAAATCATATTTTCATCATCATCATGGGAAACTCAAGAAATATTATATCAAAATGCGCATCTGAAATTTTATAAAGTGTAATATCAAACACAAGATACCGGGGCATTCGATTACAACAAAAGAATAGTTAAAGTAATCTATTTGACTAATCTTTTTATGATTGTCCGGCCCGTAAAAGATATCGATAAAAAAGTTGAATGGATTAAAATTATAGAAGAAAATCAATAAATTATTAATGATAGAACAACCGGCTACCATGAAAACTAACTTCTGAAAGTTTTGCCTTTCCAACGATACCTTCCTTTTAATGCCAATATAAAAATCAATACAAGATAAAACGGATAAATAATAAAACTCAGAGGATAATACCACCAAAACAAACGGGCACGATAAAAAGTATTCGTTCGATATAAACACAAGGTGTCAACCAAAAACTTTAAAACAATAAACCAATAAAAAAGCCGAAAATTAAATAACGCATATAATAAACTTATATGCGTGAACACCATCATAATACCGACCCATTTAGCTGTTATTTGCCCCCCTCTTTTACTTTTTCCCGCCCAACGGATTTTTTGCTGCACAAGTGCTTTCCAAGTTAAAGACGCTTGTGTTTTTACAATAGCAGAGCGAGATTTGATAAAATATATTTTACCCGGAAATTCCCGGGCGAATTTTTGCAATAAAAACACATCATCACCCGAGGCGATATCCATATTGCCCTCATAACCTCCGACTGTTTCAAAACTATGTTTTCTAAAAACAAAATTGGCCCCGTTTGCCAAGAACGGTTTCCCAAAACCGGCACTTACCATGGTAAAAGCCTGTAAACATAGAAATTCAAATTGCTGAAACTGTTCTAAAAAACGCTTCGTATCGAAATACCGCACCGGTCCTAATATCATTACCGGTTGATTTTCAACAATAAAACTATTCAAAGTTTGCAAATAGCCCCGCGATAATTCACAATCGGCATCTATGCTGACGAGCCACTCGTATTGCGCATGAAAAATGCCGGTTTGTAAAGCTTGTTTTTTTCCATGTCCATTATTTTTTAACAATTTTATTTTTTCCTGACAGGCAACGATTTTATAAGAATCATCATCCGAATGGTCATCTACCATGATGATTTCAAAAGCGTTTGTGGGATAATCCAGTTGTTGTAAGGAATCAATCAATCGGGGTAAATTTTCCGCTTCATTTTTAAAAGAGATGATAATGGAAAATTTAGAAACCGTTTGTTTTTTTTTAGTTTTAAAAAAAGGCGTTTGACCTTCGTTATACCACACACACACCATCATGACGGTGTAAAGGATACCGATAACAACCATCCACGTCATCATTTCGCAAAAGTTTTAGACGACCACATCCAAATCAATCCGGCTGTAAAAGGTAAGAAAAAATTAAAAAACCACATCAATGCCACAATTTTGAAAACCAAAATACCGGCAAGCTGCAAAGCCGAAAATACCCAAATAGCGACATTCCCTTTGACCGCCCAATCCAAAAAAGACAATATGGGTATTAAAGTAGCAAACAAATAGACCAGCGACACGGTAGCATACAATGTCGACAGACTGTAATCAACTTTAAAATACCGTAATAACCAAACAAATTGGGTAGAAAAAATGATATAACGCAGGATAGCATATAAGTTACATTTTAACCATAAAACGGGTTTAAAAACAGGATTTTGCCGGTATTTTTTAAATAAATATATGATCAACAGAACAACAAATATTACCAAAGCGAGTGAAAAGAGAATTTGCCAAACATGTTTTGAAAAAGAAGTAAAACGAATCAATTTTTGCATCAAACCGGTATCGTAAGCATACCACAAACCGAATAAACCCGCTAACAAAGTAACGATTAACTGTGAAACATTCCCGATTAAAGTCAATCCGAGCACATTTTTGTAATCTTTTTTATTATAAAACATCACTTTAACCCCGTATTCCCCGACACGGTTAGGGGTCAACAAAGACAATGCAAAACTGATTAAACTTTGTTTGGCTGCTTCCGTAAAGGCATTTTTTTGAATTTGTCCGGTTAAAAACTGCCACTTTTTAATTTCTATAAACCAATTTAATAAACTGAAAATCAACAATACAAAAACAAGTTTAAATGAGAAAAGGTCGCGGGACCCGGTCCATAAATTTTGCAAATACTTGTGTTGCCATAAATAATAAACGGCGACAAAACTAATAAGTATCTTGATTAAAGTTAAAATAACATTATAATATTTCGATAGAAATTTATACATTTGATAAATTGCAAATTACAAAAAAATTAGAAGAACAATAGCATTTTAAAAGAGCTTTTACAATTGTGGGAAGCAAGGAGAAATTTATTTTATCCAATTAATTTGAATATAGCCAGTATGTAACTGATTTTTTCCTGTCCTTTGACAGATGCTAAGCGCGGGGATACGGATCAAACTGTTGTCTCCTGTCTTTCTTGCTGAACGACATAGAAAAAAATAATATGAAAACCGAACGAATAATATTAGGTATTGATCCCGGCACAACCGTCATGGGTTTCGGCATTATTCAAGTAATCGGCAATGAGCTGAAACTTATATTAATGGACGAACTGATTTTGAGTAAATATGATAGCCACAGTTTAAGACTGAAAAAAATATTTGAACGCACCTTACATCTAATCGACGAGTTTCATCCCGACGAATTGGCTATTGAAGCACCATTTTACGGCAAAAATGTCCAATCGATGCTCAAATTGGGGCGGGCACAAGGGGTCGCCATGGCTGCCGGATTGTATCGCGAAGTCCCCATAACCGAATATTTACCCAAAAAAGTCAAAATGGCTATAACCGGTAACGGTAACGCCAGCAAAGAACAAGTAGCTGCCATGCTCAAACGTTTGCTCAACTTAACGGTATTGCCTACTAAACTCGACGCCACCGATGGACTGGCCGTAGCAGTCTGTCATTATTTTAACAAAGGACAAAACGGTGGAACAAAAAAATACAGTAGCTGGAAAAGTTTTGTAAAAAATAATCCAAAAAGAATTAAATAAAACCGCCATTCATTTCTTATCCGGTAACATTACCGCTTCATACCAATCAGTCCCCAGCGAAAAATAATTTTCAAAAACCGGTAAGAAACCGGCTTCTTTTAAAATCTGGTCCTGCCGGCGCGTCAAATTACACCCGTCGGCAAAAGGACGCCACAACGGATTGACAAAACTTTGAAACTTCCCGTAAAAACGACCGGTTGCATGGATATGTTCCAAAACCAATAATTGACCGTCTTTTTTAAGCGCATCACGATAAATACCGGCCGCTAATTGCGGGTCGGGGATAGTGCAAAGCACTAACATGGAAGTAACAAAATCAAATTCATCAGGTAATTCCGGATGATTTTTAACCGCTTCAATTCCAATGTTAAATAGATGAATATTCGGATAATTTGCCGCAATTTTAAGCGCCCGCTTATACATTGGCACGGAAGGTTCAATAGCAAACACTCCGACATCTTTAGGATACAAAGGAAAATTGACGCCAGTTCCCGCGCCCACTTCCAAAACCGCTCCTGACGTTTTTTGCAGCAATTTGCGGCGATGCCCCGTCAAAACCTTTTCCAACGATTTCATAAATGGGTTGTAAAATGCCGCCATTAATTTTTGATAGTGTTTTCTGATAAAACCGGGTTGGGATGTAGGGTTTTCGTTCATTATTGTTTTGGTATGAGAAATTGTCAAGTATTTTGAGCTATTTACTTGACGTTATGATATTTTGGATTTTTATCAAAAAAAGAATTTCAATGGTTAAAAAGTTACAAAAAATTTTTTTGAAAACTTCTATAAAACTTACAACATTATTGTTACAATTTTTAAGATGTTGATTTTCAATATATTGAACATTTAACAAGAGACCATTTCCTATTAATATTTACTAATCCTGTCTTTAAAATCTTCTATCACTTCCTTCATAATTTTTTCAATATCGGGCTTATGGGTATTGTATTTGGGATATGCCGGTTGTTTTTCGGGAAACAATTCCATAAACAAAGTTTGTGACGGGAAAGCAAATTCCACCCCCATAGAATTGGCTAATTTTAAAATTCCGAGTAACAAGACATGACGTCCATGCAGTTCTTCGGCATAATCGTTGGTCATAAAATACACGTTGAGCAAAATATTGAGGGAAGAATCACCATAATCTACAAATTCAACATTGTAAGGCACCGAATTGTAAGGAGTATAATTGGAATAATTACGGGTTGTGGGATGTAATTCAATGATTTTTTTAACCCCTTCAACAAATTTTTCAATCAATTCGGGCGGTGTATCGTAACGGATTCCGAGGGTGGTTTGATAACGACGGTAAATTCGTTTACCCATATTGTTAACGGCGGCTTCGGAGAGTTTGTTGTTGGGTATTTTAAAAACCGAGGTATCCGCCGCCCTAATGATAGACGACCGGAATCCGACTTCTTCAACACTGCCTTCAATCCCGTCCACGACTATCCAATCACCTATTTTAAACGGTTTATCGACAAAAATCATTAAGGTTCCTATCAAATTTTTAACCGTATCTTGTGCCGCCAAACCGATTGCCAAACCACCGATAGATGCACCGGCGATAACGGCTTTGGGGTCGGCGCCCATAATAATCAATATTTTAAATAGTCCGAAAATAATGACAATTCCTTTCAACGAATTTTTTAAAATAGGCGTCAATTGGTCATCGAGCAGATTTTTAGTTTTTTCGGAGCGGTGTTTATAAACAGCGATAAAGACATCGACCAATTTGAGAAATACAAAAATCCAAAAAACGATTTTTGCAAAATTTAAGGTGGAAATAAACCAATTGCCAAATTTTTGTCCTAATAGTAGGTAGGGAATAATCAATTCCAAAACATAAATACCGAATATATACGATAGCGGATGTGAAAATTCCTGTAAACGTTTATCGAGATTTTCTATCGGAATTTTGGTAATGCGTTGTTTGATAAAATGCAATAACCAAAACAACATTTTTTTAAATAAAACATGTAAAAAATAAATGAGTAGTAAAGCCAAAACCAATCCTATCCATTGCCAAATTTCCAATCCGAAGAACCGTCCTTTTAAATAGTCGGGGACATATTGAGCAATAATTTCAGCCCCCAACGGATAGATGCTGTGGTATAAATAATCTATTTGAGCAACGGTATTTTTAGAGTAATACCATTTGTTACCGTATTTTTCAAGATATACTTCAGGTAAACGGTAAGGGAAAGGTTTATATGCATGTTTGGGAATGGGAAAATTGATGGAATCCGTATAATCCGGATCGTTTGGAATATCGTTATAATCTATAAACAGACCTTTACCTTCAAAAACATATTTGAGCCGTATAGCTTTTTTACGGGCTTCTTCGGGAGATTTGCCGTAAATCGTTTTGGCAGCCGTCTCGGGATAATAATTGCCCGGTTTTAAATTGCTAAGGTGTGTAAAAACCGTGCTCCGGGGGGTACTCAAGTCAACAACTTGTCCGGTTGCCAAGTGAAACCATAGAAATAATAATAAAAAACCAAAATATTTTTTCATGATTTTAACTTATTCGTTATGTTATTAATCATCTGTCATTTTGAACGAGTGACACAGGAGCGAGAGCCTGTTCCGTGCCCCCGACGTACGTTGGGGGAGCGGAAGGAAATCTACGTTCTTTATTGTTGAGATGCCTCGTCGCTTTTACTCCTGCATCGTAAAAATCCTGCCGGAATGACAACTGCTGTCATTTCAAACAACCCCGGCTTTTGTCGGGTGAGAGCTTGCTCCGTACGTTTCTACCACTTGATACTTGTAACAAAGAACTTGTAACTAATACCCTCCTTGTGCTTCACCACCATCAGCAATAGCTTTGGCTGACGAAGTACCAATGCGCTTTATACCGAGTGCAATCATTTTAACGGCATCTTCGTAATTGCGCACGCCTCCGGCTGCTTTTACCGGTAACGGCCCGGCATTTTCCAACATAATACGGATACTTTCAGGCGTTGCACCATTTGGTTTGTCATCTCCGGTTTTATAAAATCCGGTAGAGGATTTTACAAATACTTTTGAGGCTTTGTCCAAACCGATAGTTTGAACCACGACATCCCGGATTAACGCCGTTAACTCCGCAATTTGTTCCGGTGTCAATGCGGCAACCTCTATAATCCATTTGGCTATTTTACTGTTTTTCAGGGCTAACAAACTGCCTTCGAACACTTCTTTTTTGACATAATCTTTTTCTCCTCTTTTAAAGGCTTCATAATTAACAACATAGTCTAACTCATCAGCGCCATCATTGATAGCTTTTTGTGCTTTGGCCAATTTTAACTTGTAATTTAAAGTCCCTTCGGGAAATCCGATTACCGTCCCGACTTTAACATCAGAGCCGGCTTGGTCAATCATTTGTCTTGCCATTTTAACATATTCAGGACGGATCATCACAAGATAAAAACCGTTGTCAATGGCCTCTTGAACGGTTTGTTTCACTTTTTCTACGGTTTCCGCTTCACTTAAACCCGATTGTCCGGGCGTTTTCAAATAAGTACTGTCCAAGTATTTTTTGATATCCATTTTATCTTTAAATTAAAACAATTTTCTTTTTTGCAAATTTAGGGATTAATTTTGAGGAATTTAGATTTTATTGGTTCTTATTAACGTCTCTTTTTTTGTTGAACAAGTATCGTTTCCTACAATGATTTTGTCAATAAATTTGAGGAAATGAGGAATTGTTTTGTTTCATAGAATGTGCTTTTGTTTGATTAAGACCTTCCTTTGTTTTTAAACTTTTAATTTAAAGATAAAAAAACCGGATAATTTAAAAACTATCCGGCTTTAAAAAAAATTACAGCGAGTGATTATTAATCTTCAACTTTAAAGATAATCGGCAATGTATAAGTTACTTTAACCGGTCTGTTACGTTGTTGTCCCGGTTTCATTCTGGGTAATTTTGAGATTACGCGTTTGGCTTCTTTTTCCAGATCTTTATACTTGGAACGTGCTCTGATGTTTGTAACCCGTCCGTCTTTACCGATAGTAAACATGGTCAAGATTTTAACTCTTTCACCGGATAATCCCAAATCGGAAGCAATTTCGGTATTAAAATTACGACTGACAAATTTTTGGATTTTTTTACTCATACAATCTTTAAGAGCCTTACCTTTTTTTCCTTCACATCCGGGGTAGATAGGCGGATTTTGAATAAATTGAAAAGCTACTTCCACATCGGTTTCTTCCACTTCTTCGGTATCTAAATCTTCCACTTCTTGAATTTCTTCTTTGTCATCGGTTTCGGTTGAGGCTACCACATCTTCTTTGACATCTTTTTCATCTTCTACCACTTCAATTTCTTCCGGTGGCGCCACTTGTTGTGGAGGCGGCGGTAATTTCATGTCTTCAACGTTTACTTCCAAGGTTTCGTCTTCATCTTCTCCTTGCAGATCCAGTTTACCTATATCGACTTGTTTTTCGTAAACTTTCAATTCAATCAAGCGCCATGAAGTAAACAAAACGACAACCAAACCGATTAGCATAAATGTTGTGCTAAAATTGTTCAAATTCGCTCTTGGTGATTTTTTTGGTTTCATATAAAATATTTTTATTGTTTACATATTGATTTTCAGCATAAAAGCATGTTTTTCAAAAAACAAAATTCATGCTGGTAATTTAAACGTTTGTTTTTACAAAATTATTTTTGCTAATATATAAAATATTTTTTTACGTCCGGCGAATTATTTTTTTGAGGAAATGAGGCATTGAAAAAAAGTTATTAACATATGAGTAAAAAAATGTATTGAAATAACCGGCTTGATACTAACAACTAAGGTATTCTCAAATATTTGTGTGTTTGTAATGAAATTTTCCATTTGGGATGCTTTTGTACATAGTCGATAATTAACGGCGTCATTTTATCACGCCGGGACCATTCGGGTTGTAAATACAGTTTACATCCGGAATCATTGATAAGTTGAGCCTGTTTTTCGGCAAATTCGAAATCCGTCTTATTTTGAATAATGACTTTCAACTCGCCGGCTTTCCGGTAATATTCTGCCAGAGGCAATTCATTTTTCTTGGGAGATAAACAAATCCAATCAAATTTACCGGAAATCTTTCCCGTCCCGGATGTTTCCAAATGAATGGTTTTATTTTTTTCTTTGAGTTTCCGGGTTAAATAGCTTAAATTGTATAAAGTAGGTTCGCCACCCGTAAGAACCACAGTCTCAATATGATCGGGGATAAAGGTTAATAAATCATCAACGGTAGTCAACGGATGCCGTTGTGGGTCCCAACTTTCTTTGACATCACACCAGTGACAACCCACATCACACCCTCCTATTCGAATAAAATACGAGGCCAAGCCCGTATGATAACCTTCTCCTTGAATGGAAAGAAAGTGTTCCATTACCGGTAACTGCCGTCCGTCATTTTCAAAAAGATTGTTTGTCATCTTTAAATAAATAATGCCTGCAAAATTACATTTTTATGGTAATACCACGGTAAATCCAAGGTATAAATTTTTTGGAATATCGCCGGAGCTAATAATAAAATGAAATTCTAGTACAAGAAAATGAGGATGTAAGGAAATAAAATTGAAGACTTTATTTTTTTCCCTATCAAATTGTCCCCTCAACGAAAGACATCATTATTTATTAAAAAATTATTCTGATGTTTTTTGTCTGATTTGATAAGGTATTTCCTCTATAAAATTGTGTCGGATATCCAATAATTTTAACCGGGGTAAATATGACAATTGATAAGGTAAATTTTTAATACGGTTGTGGTCCAGATAAAGTTTTTCCAGGTTTTTCAAGTAGCTTATTTGGTATGGAATCTCTTCAATTTGATTATAAGAAGCATCCAATAATTGTAAAGAATGTAAAAATGAAATTTGATAGGGTAATTCACTAATCTCATTATTTTTCAAAATTAAAATTTTAAGATTCTTTAATTGTCCGATTTGGTATCTCAACTCTGTTAACCGGTTATTGGAGACATCTAAAATTTTTAAATTCGGCAAACTGAAAATTTGAAAAGGTAATTCCTCTAAATCATTATCTCTTAAAACCAAAACTTCCAGATTTTTCAATTCACCGATACGGTAGGATAAACTAGAAAGACCTTGCCCGGATAAATCTAAAATTTTCACTTTTTGAGGATCTAGGTAAGCGGCTTCCAGACTGTAAAATACTTCGGGAGCATAATTATTAAAATCCAAACGGTAATCTTCGTAAGAATAATCGTTAACTTTTGCCGGCTTACAATAAATAATTTTACGTTCGGGGTTTTGAGCCCGGCCTGTTAAAATTATTGTAAGCAGAATTAAAAAAGCATAAAATCGTTTCATAATTGGGAAGGATCTTTTATAATAACTTCAATAACTATGCCAATTTGATAAATCAATATGGCAACTAAATAATAAACCGGACGCAAAAGACGACTCGTCCGGTTTTAGATAAATATTATTGAAACCCGCATGTTCATTACGCAAGTTTCTGCAATACAAAAAAAATCAATTATTTAAATGCAGGAATACCGGTAATATCATAACCTGTAATCAACAAATGGATATCATGTGTCCCTTCGTAAGTGATAACGGATTCCAAATTCATCATATGACGCATAATCGGGTATTCACCCGTAATACCCATGGCACCCAAAATTTGGCGCGCTTCCCGTACAACATTCAAAGCCATGGCTACATTGTTACGTTTTGCCATGGAGATTTGTGCCGGTGTTGCCCGGCCTTCGTTACGTAAAGTTCCCAAGCGCCATACCAAAAGTTGGGCTTTGGTAATCTCGGTAATCATTTCGGCCAATTTCTTTTGTTGCAATTGAAAACCGGCAATAGGTTTGCCGAATTGGGTACGTTCTTTGGCATACCTTAAAGCGGTGTCGTAAGCATCCATAGCCGCCCCGACAGCCCCCCAGGCAATACCGTAACGGGCGGAATCCAAACAAGTCAAAGGACCACGTAAACCATCCGCTTCCGGTAAGAGATTTTCTTTGGGGACTTTGACGTCTTGGAATATCAATTCACCGGTAGCCGAAGTCCGTAGTGACCATTTATTATGGGTTTCAGGGGTTGAAAAACCTTCCATACCCCGTTCCACTATCAAACCTTTGATACGCCCCGCTTCATTTTTAGCCCAAACAATGGCAATGTCGGCAAAAGGTGCATTGGAAATCCACATTTTCGCACCATTGAGCAGATAATAATCACCTTTATCGACAAATTTGGTTTCCATACCGCCGGGATTGGAGCCGTGATTGGGTTCGGTCAACCCGAAACATCCCATCAATTCACCGGTAGCCAGTTTGGGTAAATATTTTTGTTTTTGTGCCTCACTGCCAAATTTCCAAATAGGATACATGACCAAAGACGATTGGACGGATGACGTAGAACGGATACCGGAATCTCCCCGTTCCAGTTCTTGCATCATTACACCGTATGAAATATAATCCAAACCGGGACCACCATATTCTTCAGGAATAAACGGACCAAACGCACCGATTTCGGCCATTCCTTTTAAAATATGCATCGGAAATTTTGCTTCTTGAGCCACCTTTTCAATAATCGGACTGACTTCACGCTTGACCCATTCACGGGTAGCATCTCTAACCAGTTTATGTTCGTCGGATAGCAATTCATCTACCAGATAATAATCGGGATGTTTAAATAAATCTTGTGCCATGATTGTTTATATTGGTTTATAAATTCAGGCAAACATAATAATTTAAAGCTAAATTTTTATTGAAAATCGACATTTTTTATATTTTTGTAACAAAAATAACAAATATGAGTAAACCCGTAAAAGTAAAATTGGAAGCCGGTAAAAATTACGCTTGGTGCACTTGCGGTTTGTCCAAAAAAATACCTTTTTGTGATGGCAAACATTCCGAAGCCGGTATGCATCCATTAATTTTCAACATTGATGAGACCAAAGAATATTGGTTGTGCACTTGTCAACACACTCAAAAACCTCCTTTTTGCGACGGTAACCACAAGTAATCATAGAGAAAAAAATCTTTTTGTGTCAAAAAAAAAAGCGTCCAATTTTTTGGATGCTTTTCCACTATTATTATGAAAAAAGCCAATCAGTGTTTGCAATCGGCATATCGTTTGGCGACTTCACCCCAATTGATAACATTAAAGAAATCATTGATATAAGCACCGCGTTTGTTTTGATGTTTTAAATAATAAGCGTGTTCCCAGACATCTATTCCCAATAAAATATGCCCTTTACAATCGACAAATTTCATCATCGGATTGTCTTGATTAGGTGTGTGACAAATGACCAATTTTCCTTTTTGACTCACTAGCCAGACCCAACCGGAACCGAACCGGGTAGCACCGGCTTTGGTCCATTGGTCTTTAAAATTGTCAAACGAACCGAAATCACGTTTCATAGCTTCTGCCAAATCTCCCCAGGGTTCTCCGCCTCCATCCGGAGACATAATTTGCCAATAAAGCATGTGATTCCAATAACCGCCACCATTATTTCTAATGGCCGTTTCATGTAAGTGAATACTTTTTAAGATGTCTTCAATACCCATATCTTCATAACAGGTATCTTTGATAGCGGCATTCAAGCCGTTGGTATAGCCTTGATGATGTCCCGTGTGGTGAACACGCATGGTTGCTTCGTCAATATAAGGTTCCAAAGCGTCATAAGCGTATGGTAATTCAGGTAAGTTAAAACTCATAATTTTATTTTTTTAGTGATATTTTTGGATTTGATAAACTTCGTCAAAAGTTGTACTTCGACAAACTCAGTAACCTGAGTTGTAAGTTTAGTTTGACAGTCATCGGTCTGCTCCCTGACAATTGTAAGGAACGGTGCAAAAAAAAGTATCGAAATGACTGTTTGTATTGAAAAAATAAAAAATTCTATTTCTTCTCAACACCCTTTTACTTTCAACTTGACTCATTCAACTGACACAAATATATCGTATCTTTGAACGGATAAAAAGCCTTTTCAAATCGTTTTATCTATACCATACATAAATTTTATTTATAATGATTCAAAATAGATTCGTTGTTTTCAAAGCCGGAGCCGGATCCGGTAAAACTTTTCAAATAGCCAAACGTTATTTAAAACGGTTAATTGAAAATCAAAATTCTCTAATAATTTACCGGTTGATAGGTATAACCTTTACCAATAAAGCCGCTGGAGAAATGAAAAAACGGATTATCGAGAATTTGATTAATGCTTCGCAGGGACAAATTTCCGACGTCATGGCCGCCGTATCCGTTGAACTGGAAAAAAAAATCAAAGAACAAACCGATATCACTAATGATGCTGATTATCAACAGGAAATCATCAAAAGAAGCCGGCAACGTTTGATTGAAATTTTACATTATTACGACGAATTTCAACTCACGACCATTGATAAATTGATGTATAAAATCATCCGGACTTTTGCCCGTGATATGCATCTGTCCACCGACGTTGAAGTGGAAATGGATGTCAAAGAAGTCATCAGCCAATTGATTGATAATTTGATAAACAAGGCGGAACCGGCCTCCTTGTTGTCACGGTTTTTCATCAATTTGGCTTTGGAAAAAATCGAAGATGAAAAACATTGGGATGTTAAAAGAGATTTACTTGATATTGAAAAAATAATTTTTGACGACAATCATTTTGAGGTATTAAAATCATTGGAAAACAAGACTTTAAAAGATTTTATCAATCTTCAAAAATATATAAACAATGAAATTAAAAACATATCGAGACAATTAATAGATTTTGGAGACGAAATAGAGCAGGTTACTGGAAAGTTTACCGGATATATGCATCGGTCTCTAAATACGTTAGTCGATAAACTCCAGTTTAAACATCATAAAATAGAGATCATTGCTACCTTTCGAAAATATATTGAAGGACAGAAAAATTATCGTTATTACGCCCTAGGCAAACTCGAACAACTATCTCCCGGCGAACAAGTAATTTTAACCGGTCAAATAAATGATAAGGTTCACAGTATAATGATGAAAACCGTTACCTTTATCGATGACAATCTCGAATATTATAATTTACTTAAAGCCCTTCGTAATGAAATCAACGCTTTAAGCATTGAAAACGAATTGCAAAAGGAAATAACGGATTTTAAAGAAACAAATAACCGGATTTTTATCAGTGACTTTAACAAATTGATATTAGAACAAATTTTAAAAGATTTAGCGAGTGATACACCCTATATTTACATGCGTTTGGGTGAAAAATATGTCCATTATTTTATAGATGAATTTCAAGATACTTCGGCTTTGCAATGGCAAAATTTGATACCGTTAGTGCGGGAAGCTTTGTCAAAAGAATTCACAGGCGGGCATAAAGGTAGTGCCATGCTAGTAGGGGATGCCAAGCAATCCATTTACCGGTTCAGGGGAGGAAAACCCGAGCAATTTATTGCTTTGAGTGACCCTGAACAACAAACCGGCGAAGGAAACCCATTTGCCAATATAAGCCGTAAAACCGTTGAGAATCTGCCGTTTAACTGGCGAAGCAAAGATAATATCATCAAATTTAACAATGCCTTTTTCAAAAAATTTACAGCTTACTTATCAGAACCATACCGGCAAGTTTATGCAGACCCTACCCAAGACATTCCGGAAGGAAGGGCAACCGGAGAAGGTTATGTTAATTTCAGATTTTTGGCACGCGGTGGAAAAAATTCTAATAAAGAGCTGTTTGAAGAAGCGGTTTATAAAGCGGTTATGCAAGCACAAAAAAACGGCTTCCGCAAAGAAGAAATCTGTATCTTGATAAATACTAACAAAGACGGAAAGAAAATCGCAGCATTTTTAAACCAAAATGACATTGAGGTGGTTTCTGCGGAAACGCTAATCGTTGCCAATGCCGGTAAAGTCCGTTTTTTGACGAGTTGGTTGTATTTTTTACAATCCGGCAATCCTTACGATTTGTATGATGCCGTGAGGTACTTGGCTGAACGGGATGAAAAAATCAAAGCGGATTTATATGAAACTTTGATAAATAATAAAGAAATCTCAAAAAAAGAGCAAGTAAAACGTTTTGAAAAAATAGGATATTTTGTTGATTATAAACAACTTGTCAATTTTAGTTTATACGACGCTCTTATTTATTTAATAAATATTTTCGATTTATCAGACACATCGGAGCAAGCTTATCTACAAGCATTTTTAGAAAAAGTTTATCAATTTACCCAAAGAGACACGCCCACTCTTCAAGCTTTTTTAAACGATTGGGAAGTGATTGCCGAAAAATTCAGTATCACGGCTCCCGATAAAAAAGGTGCCGTAAAAATAATGACTGTTCATAAAGCCAAAGGTTTGGAATTTCCCGTCGTTATTTTTTACACCAACGAAGAGGTCTTTGGGAATAAGGATAAAGAAACAAAAGTTTGGATTCCAGTTGAGCCGGAAAAATTTCAAGGTTTTGATAAATTACCGGTCAAATTAGGAGCATTGGAGCAAACACCGGTAAAAGAATACCAAAATATTTACAATCAGACGGCTGCGGAAAAAACATTTGACAATTTAAACCGTATTTACGTAGCCTTTACCCGTGCCATTGAACAATTGTTTGTGATTACTTATCAACCGCCTGAAAATCCTAAAAATATATGGGTCAGTCAAATCTTTAAAGATTATTTAAAAAAGAATTATCCCGGATTTGATGAAGTAAATTTTGAGTATGGTATGGCCAAACGTAAAGTAAAAGATACCATGGGCACGGATGAAAAAACGGCAAAGTTCAAACCCTTGCATTATACCAATTGGCAATTAAGACAAAAAGATAACTTCTTAAAAATCAACACTTATCCTTTTGAACGCTGGTCTGCACACAAAAAGGAAGCAATTGTTTACGGCATGCAATTACACGAAATATTGAGCCGGATAACCACCACGATACAATGGGAACAACAAAAAACCAAACTATTAAATGCTTTGAATGAGGATATAAAACCGGAGATAGAAAAATTAATTACAAAAACAATCAATCATCCCGAATTGAAAATTTATTTTTCGGGGGCATATAATGTGCTCAACGAGAGAGATATTTTAATCCCTTCAAACACGGGCTTTTTTCTCCAAAAGCGTCCGGACCGTTTATTGCTAAAAGACGGTATCATCACAATCATAGATTACAAGACCGGACAAGAACAGACAAGTCATACCAAGCAGTTGCAAACTTATGCGGGCTATTTACAACAAGCCGGCTTTGAAATAGCTGATAAAATTTTGGTATATTTAGGAGAAAATGAGGTCAGAGTCAAATTCGTTTCATAACACATTTAATCCTTCGTAGGAGACGACCTGTTATTACAAAAACATAAGAAAAAAACGCTTGAAAATCAAGCGTTTTAAAGTAGAACTATGACAAACAAACAAAAAATCTAAAAACTATGAAAATTCAGTTTAAATAACCTAACGTCATCAAATGTTTTTTAATACGGGATAATTTTACCAAAATGTCAAAATACTCGTCAAGCATACCTTTGGACAACAAATACAATGATTTTTGTTTCAAATTTTGATATATGGCAAACAGTTTCATAATCACAAGTTTTTGTAATTATCTACTTGCAAGGATCGTGCCAAAATCATAAATTGTTGATATTCAATTTTTTATATAAAAAAAGTCCGTTAATTTTAACGGACTATTAATATATTGTTCAACTTTCGTAATATTAATTTTTTCTTTTCAAAGCATTTACATATTTATAATAAGGTCTCCCGTTTGAATTATCTTTTCGCCAAACGATACAAACGGCATAAACATCATCCCAGCTACTGTCCAAATCAATAGTATAATCGCCGTCAATAACATCACCGGATGAAGGATCGGTAGCAATTACATTTCCGTAAGCACGATTTTGATCTGCCGAAGCTCTCAATACGAAGTCGTGGGTATAATTTGGATCATTGGTTCCATTTTGTTGATAATTACTAGGGGCTGATGTACCTCCCGGAATGCCGTCTTCCAAGACTAAAACACTTAAATAATATTCGCCTTGTCCGTCATCAAAGAATTTTACTTTGGTTTTAACATGCATTTTTCCATCATTAATTTCATATTTGTAATCGACGCCACATTCCGGATCAGGTTGGCTTAAAAGTGAAGTCATGGCTGAGGAAGATTGTGTAAAATTATCTCCTACCCAAAATGAAGGAATACCACCATTTGTCGTTCTATCAATTGCAAAAGAATTGAATAAATTATTATGCATCGGGTCATTGGAAGCATGAGCGCAAATAATGGCACCATCCGGCGCATCATCGGCATATTGATGAATTAAAGGCGCCCCCCAATTACCACAAGGACCACACCATCTAGCCGTATAATTTATAGCAAAGCCTTTTTGCTCTTGTGTAGGTTTTAATTGTCTTTCATCATCTTCGTCTTTCTTTTTTTTACAAGAAACGGTTGTCAGTAAAAAAACACTGAACAGTAATAGTAAGAAACTTTTAGTTTTCATTTAATTTTAGTATTAAAGGTTAAAAATATTTTACTTTCATATATGCAACAAAAATAACAAAAAATATTTTTGTTAATACTCAAAGTCATTTTTTTGAAAAAATCATCTCAAATTTTGCCGTTTTTTTCACTTTTTCCAAGCTGAAAATATCAGGATAAATATTGCCATTCACATAATCCTTTGTTTGACTGCAATAAAACGGACTTGCCGGATTGCCACTGACCCCCGTCGGTATGATACTATACGATTTATTCCAGTCAACCGTATTAAAGATATGTTTTTCAGATGCTCCGAAATCGGCATCAAAACCGGCCGCAGAAGGATAAGTAAAAGGATTGACCGTATTGGCACTTCCCGGTGCATTAACTTCCCTGTTCAAATCAAAAACCCAATCGAGCAGTTTGACTTTACCTAAGGGATGGATAAGTTTTAAACGATGAATATCGCCCCAATGAATTTGCGAAATTTTTCCGTATTTTGAAGTTAATTCCTCAACGGCATTTTTAAACGAGCTAACAATTACCTGATGAAAATCTTCTTTATTATCAGTTTTGACATTATCTGCCCAAGCAGAATTATTTTTATAAAAGACGTTCGCTATCAGATATTTAGATGCTAGCATCGATTTGCTATACATCTTAAAAACCGCTTCCGGCATCTCATCCGAGACTAAATTTTTTATCAATTGCCGCATAGTTTCATCAAAAATTGCAGGGGCGGTCTCATCTACTTCGTAATTATCATTCCAAGTTTTTAATAATTCAAATGCCGTTTGTTCCGCTTCATTGAAACCTTTCACTTGTTCTAAATGTTTGAGTAAAATCGGCTTGATTTCGTCGGCTTGAACGGAATGATGATCATTGATCATTTTCTTAAAATCATCCGCAGATAATTTATCCTTAGCGGTCAGCATTTGCCGTATCCTTTTGATACGGTAAGGCAAATCATACCACTCGCTGATGTAATACGGATAAGTATTATCCACCGATTTGTTATTGGCCGAAGATACAAAACCGCGTGAAGGATTATATTCGTAAGGCAAACTGTCAAAAGGGACAAAGCCTTTCCAGTCATAACGGTCTGTACCACCCGGCATAAATAAGTAACCTGGCACCGATCGTTTTGGTAAACGTCCGGTCAATTGAATACCGATATTACCGTCAACATCGGCATAGGCGATATTTTGACTGACAGATTTAAAACCTTTAACGGCTTTACGGAATTCTTCCCAATTTTTTGCCATTGACAAGCCTTGTAGGGCTTCTATTTCGTAAGAAGGTTCGTTGCCAATCCAACGCATGGAAACCGGCATCACACTGACATCGTCAAAAGAGGTAAAAATAGGACCACGGTGGGTAAAATACAAGGTTTTTTCAACCGGTTCTTTTTCGCCTTTAACATAAATTTTTTCTTTTTTGACGATCATATCCTGCCATTGTCCGTTAAATTTATATTGGCTTTTATTTTTTGGATTAATGGTTTCCACATAAAAGTCAGCCCCGTCGAGCATTACATTGGTCATACCCCAAGCGATATGTTCGTTGTGACCGGCAACGACAAACGGCTCGCCGGGTAAAACTATCCCCGTTACATTGAGTTTCCCCGGAATCATCAGATGCATACGCGTCCAGATACCCGGAATGTCCAAATGCAAGTGCATATCGTTGGAAAAAATGGGCTTACCGGTCGTGCTTTTTTGTCCACTAACCACCCAATTGTTACTTCCGTTAAAAATATCCGGCGCCAAACGTCCTACATTATCCAAAGCCGCTACTAAAGCCGTATCGGTTTCTATCTTAACCGGAAATTGGTATGACGGATACACATATTGTTCTTGTGATTTGTAATCCGGTAAAAGCTCGGCAAACTGTTCCGGCGATACTTTATCTTTGATACTCTGCAACATGATTTCCATTCTATAACCGAGTTCCAAATTCCACGACATAAATCCGACCAAATACAAGGATTGTTCCGGTTGCCATTTTTCGGGTTCGTAACCGAGCACCTTAAATTCGAAAGGTAAATGGTCTTTTTGGCCTTGAATGTACGCATTTACGCCTTTGGCGTAAGCATCCAAAATTTGTTTGGTTTCACTGTCAATGCTGTCATAAATTTTCCGGGAAGTTGCCGGTATTTGCAATTTACGGAGCAATACATCGGTATCGACGAGTTTTTTGCCGAAAATTTCAGACAAGCGTCCTTGGGTTACCCGGCGTAACAAATCCATTTGCCACAAGCGGTCTTGTGCCGACAAATAACCGACGGCTGTATATAAATCCTGTTTGTTTCGAGCTATGATATGCGGCACACCGTGCACATCTCTAAACACTTTGACATTGGCGGTCAGTCCGGCTATTTTAATATTTCGATTATAATCCGGTAAAGCGGATTTTTTGAGGTTTTGTATGTAAAAATAGCCGACGGTACCTAATATTATCAAAAGTAAAATAAAATATTTAAGGTATTTTTTCATAAAAATTTGATTTTTGAAGAAACAAAAAACCATATAAGGCATATAAGAACATTAAAGAAAAGCCTGTCATGACCTTTTATTTTTTCTATGGTTCAAAATTAAATTAAAAATTGCAAACTGAAAATTTAAAATTAATAAAACTATTTTATCATTTTTTATCATTCCGACAAAGAGGTCTCAAAAGGACATTTGGCATTTCGAATGAGGCACGACTACCTGTTCCGACTTTCGTCGGGAAGAAATCCATTGTCATTCCGACAGAGCGAGGCACGAGCGACAGCCTGTCCCAACGAAAGTCGGGAAGGAATCTTAATAATTGAAAATATAAGATTTAGATTTCTTCCCGCTTCCCCAATGTACGCCGGGGGCAAGGAACAGGCTCTCACTCCTTTGTCGCTTGTTCGAAATGACAGGTGTTGCGTTCGATATGACAGCAGATTGTCATTCCACCGGAACGGTTCTTAAAGATGCCGAATATAATTTTTTCAAAATATCCAAATTATCATACCTTTGCGATATGAATAACAAACCGGATATCAGAAGTTTTTCATTGGACGAATTAACCGCTTTTTTTATCAAAAACGGGGAAAAGCCTTTTCGTGCCAAGCAGGTTTACCAATGGTTGTGGCAAAAAAATGTCCGGACTTTTGATGAAATGACCAATTTGTCTAAAGATTTGCGACAATTTCTCGATGTACATTTCAGTATTCCACATATCAAAATCCGGAAATTTCAACGCAGTATAGATGGCACTATCAAAAATGCTATCGAATTAAAAGACGATTTGATTGTAGAATCGGTACTTATTCCGGCAAGCAAACGTACAACGGCTTGTGTCTCATCGCAAGTAGGCTGTTCGCTGGATTGTAAATTTTGTGCCACGGCACGTCTTAAACGTATGCGCAATCTCACACCCGACGAAATTGTCGATCAAGTAGTGGAAGCTGATAAACAAAGCCGGGAATATTACGGACACCCTTTGACCAATATTGTATTTATGGGTATGGGCGAACCGCTTCTCAATTACGATAATGTGATGAATGCCGTAGAAAAAATTACCTCCGACAAAGCTTTGGGTATGGCCGCTCGTAGAATAACGATTTCCACATCGGGAATTCCCAAAAACATCCGTAGAATGGCAGATGAAAACCCAAAAACAGGTTTGGCAGTGTCTTTGCATTCGGCTATTGACGAGATTCGCAACCAAATTATGCCGGTCAATAAGCGGCAAGGCGGATTGAAAGAGTTGTTGAGCAGTTTACAATATTGGTATCAAAAAACCAAACAAAAAGTCACTTTTGAATATTTGGTCTTTAAAGGCATCAATGACGATGAAAAGTCTATCAAAGCCCTGGTCGATTTTGCCAAAATAGTGCCGTCCAAAGTCAATTTGATAGAATACAACCCGATAGACAATACCGACCGGTTTCAACAAGCGGATGACCAAGTGCTTGAAGCCTATAAAAAAGCCTTGAAAGAAGCAGGTATCACCGTCACCTTACGACGCAGTAAGGGACAAGATATCGATGCCGCTTGCGGGCAACTGGCAAATAAGTTTGAGTAAAAACCTTTGAGCCTCGTAGAGGCGACACCTTTGTAAAAATAAAACATAAAAAATGAAAAAATTATTAAATATTTTATTCATCATAAGCATTCTTTCCGTTTCCGGACAAATCAAAAAATCTAATAAGCATTTTGATACAGCTCTAAAAACATTTATAAATACCCCCGAACTCCAATATGCCCATTACGGTATCTCCATTCGTGATATAAAAACAGGCAAAGAAATTGTTAAAGTAAATGCCAACCGGAGTTTTACGCCTGCATCCAATTTAAAACTGCTTTATACCTTAACTGCTATTGATAAGCTCGGTAAAGATTTCCATTTTCAAACCAAAATGGTTTACAGTGGCAAAATCGTTGGCGATATTCTATATGGCGATTTAATTATTCAACCTTCCGGAGATCCGACTTTCGGTTCGCCGCATATGGATGAAGATTATAATAATTTGATAGACAAAGCCATAAACGCCATACAACATCGCGGCATTAAAAAAATTTCCGGGCAATTGATTATGGAACTCAATGGCTGGCGGTATCCGGCAGCCGGTAGTTGGCCGGTTGAAGACATTGGAAATTATTACGGCACAGGTGCTTGGGATTTTAATTTTAACGACAATCGTATCGATATTTATCTAAAACGCGGCATACATCAAGGCGAACCGACACGTGTCATAAAAACCGAACTGGAAATTCCCGGCATCAATTATCACAGTAAAGTAACGACAGCCGCTCCCGATACAGATGATGAAGCCTATATTTATGCTGCCCCCTTCGACACGGAACGGTATATTCTCGGAACTATTCCGGCCGGCAAAGAAGCTTTTCGTATCAAAGGGGGCATGCCCAATCCGCCATTGTCGTTTCTCAAATTGTTTAAAGCCCGTTTGTTTCAAAACGGTATCAATGTTGAAAGTATAGCTTTACGATACAGACAAAAAAAATATCCTGGGATTTTGTGGCAACACCGTTCCAAACCATTATTGGACATCGTTAAAATAACCAATGATTACAGTATAAATCATTTTAGCGAAGCTCTGGCTTGGCGTTTGATACAAGGGGATGCGCCGGCTTCCGGTTATTTGGACAAAGAACTGATACATGATTTTTTCGTACCTTACGGTTTTGAAGAAGCGGACATTGAAGACGGCAGTGGATTGGCGCCTGATAATTTGATTCAACCGTCACAGATGACTGCTTTTTTAAAACTGATGACCGGTAAATTGGGACAATCAGTTGTATTAGACATTTTACCGCACGGCGGCGAAGACGGATATGCCAAATATTTTTTAAAAGACGACCCACTTCAAAAACAAGTTTGGGTCAAAAGCGGTTCGGTCAGTAAAGTGCGAAATTATTCCGGTATTTTTAAATCTAATTCCGGTAAATATTACAGTTTTTCCATTATGACGAATTATTTTATAGGCGAAC